>PEXX01000002.1 GCA_002778965.1 Candidatus Kuenenbacteria bacterium CG08_land_8_20_14_0_20_37_23
CGATCGCGATACAATGGCGCAAGACAGGGTTGCCGCGGCTGATTTACAGGCTTATTTTCGTGAGAAATTTGAGTGATTATATGGGTGTTGCTCTAGGTTTTGATGAGTTTTGAAAAGAATCAGACCAGTTGATGGCGTTGGTTTTTTTGTTAATTTTGATTTGAAATGTTATTATGAAAATATAAGGTTAAAAATAGCTATCCGCGTCCGGATAATTTTTTTAAGATCATTTTAATTAAAATGCCATCATCCGACAAAATTGTTATAGCCAAAATTATTTCCATGGTCAGCAGCCCGCTTTATCTCTTTTTGCCGCTGGTGCTCATTATTCTTGGCTCTACTCACTTGGACGGCCATGATCGCCTTATGTGGGGTTTGATGCTGGCTATTTTTTTTGGTTTTTTGCCGTTCGCGACGCTTTGGTTAGGTTTAAAGAGGGGTAGCATTTCGGATATTGATTTTACCATCAGAGAAGAGCGCACTCCGTATTTACTGGCGATCATATTTTTTTGGTCAAGCGCCGCGCTGATTACTTTGATGCTAGACGGTCCGCAGTTGGTTTTTGTACTGATTCTTACCGGTATCGGAATCAGCCTGATGATTCTTTTAATCAATTTTTTTTGGAAGATTAGCAATCACACTCTTTTTTTTAGCGCTGCGGTTTTTTTCGCAGGTCGGATTTTCAGCCGGCATTATCTCTGGTTTTTGATTTTTTTACCGGTAATCGCCTGGGCGCGATATGCGCAGCGCAAACACACAATGTGCCAGTTGATCGCAGGCGCTTTGTTAGGCGCGACCGTAATTTGCTTTTTGCGTTTTTTTGGCTATTAAAAATAATGGTCGAAAAACGTCTGAAAATAAGAACATGATAAAGACAATCAACCATAATAAACTTGCATGGTATCATATTGACAAACTGGACGATGAGTCAATTTTGTTTTTGGAGAACAATTTTCATTTTCACACATTGGACATCAAGGATATTAGGAGTGAAGCTGAGGAGTCAAAGATTGACATTTACAAAAATTATTTGTTTTTGATTATTCAATTTCCGACTCTGCATCGTATGACAGGGCAGATAGGTTATATGGAGCTGGATGTCTTTTTGGGGAAAGATTTTTTGGTGACAATTCAGAAAGAGAAAAATAAAAGCATGCGAGATTTTTATTATCACGCGCAGAACAATCATGGTTTTCGCAAAGCATGTTTTCTCTACGGTCCGGGATATTTGCTTTACCGTATTTTGCAGAAGCTTTACAGGGATACGCGTTCAATTACAAATTATGTCAGCAAAAAAGCAATCGCTCTTGAGGACATGGTGTATGGCGACGCCATAGATGAGAATACAGCGCGCGAAATCGCTTATTTAAGAAAAAAAATTTTGAGTCTTGAGAGAATTTTTGAGCCGGAGAGAAAAGTGTTCGGAACACTTTCCAAACTTAATGCTGAATTTGCGCACGCCGATTTAAACGTGTATTTTGACGACATTGACGATTACGTTGGCAAGGTTTGGAATTTTCTTGACAATCAAAAACACTCTATGAAAGATTTGCTGGAGGTGCATGACTCGCTATTGACGCACGCAACAAATAAGGTTATCAAAATTCTCGCAGTTATTTCCGTCGCAATCATGCCTTTGACGCTGTTGTCTGGAATTTACGGCATGAACATAGATCTGCCGTTCAGCGGATCTCCTTCCATGGTTTGGTTTGTATTTTTCATGCTGCTTATTTTAATCGCGGCGACGGTTTTCTTTTTTAAAAGGAAAAAATGGATGTAGACGCGAAGATTCAGAAATGCGAGCGACAGAATAAAAGATATTCTTTGTATTCTATAGATCGCATTTTGGATTTTGTTTTACAGCCACTTCTTTTTTTTGAAAAAACCGAACATGGTCAACACGCCGGTAAGCATAATGGCGATAATATACCAGAAATCATAGCGACTGGTTTTGAAAGGCATAGAATTCATCGTGTTCATGCCGAAAATGGCCGCAAGCAGCGTGAGCGGAAAAACTATCACTGAAAAAATAGTCAGTGTTTTTATGATCTCGTTGATTTTCAGGCTTATAATTGATCCTTGGGTTTCGTGCAACGCGTTAATCGTGTCCTTATAGTTTTTCAGGTAATCCCAGATGTCGTGGGAGTAGTCAATCATACTGTTGAAATTATTGTCGGACTTCATGGCATGTCCGTGTTGTTCGCATGAAACGATGAATTTTTGCCAGATGCGCGAGTGGGACTGCATGATTCTTTGGAAATCAACGATGTTTCTTTTAATTGTCAGAATAGTATTGATAACGTTGTTTTCGTTTTGCGTGAGAATGCTTTTTTCGGCGTTGGAGATATCATTATCAATATCATTCAACAGCGGGTAACAATAGTTGTACAGATTGTTGTTTATTTTGTACGTGAGAGAGCTGATTGTTTCTTTGTCAAGTTTTGCTTTGGCAAGCTGGTCTATTTCATACATCTTGACGATATCCAGTAGCGGCTGAAGTTCCCCGGTGTGTACCGTGATCAGAAAATTTTTGCCTATAAAAAAATCAACTTCAGTCGCGGTGACTATGTTTGTTTCAAGATCATACAGTGGGTATTGCAAAACAATGAAGATATATTTACTATCGCTGTGTATTTTCGGCCTTTGTAGCCCGGGCAGGCATTCATTCAGATCAACAGAATTAAAATTGAATTTTTCCTTGAGATAGCGGAGATTGTCTCGGTTGGCGTTGATAATATCCAGCCAGCGGAATTTATTGGTTTTTATTTCGCGTATATTGTACATTGGAGATTTATTTATCCACAATATTATTATATCACATTTTTTGGATAAGAGCATTGTTCGGTTTGGTCTTTGCAGATACAATTTCTGCCAGAAGATCAGAAAGTTTTTTAATAAGTTTAGTTCTTTAAAGATGATTTGAAAGTGGACATTGAGCAATATTTTAGGGTATTTGAATTTAGAGAATGAAGATTTTATGAATCTATTAAAATAATTTGGTATAAAATCATTAAATCCCGCTCCGCTGTTCATCGGAGCGGGTTTTTGTTATCCACAGCCTAAATTTGACTATTTGGAGGGGGGGGGTGGTAGAATGAAGATGTATTAACAATATCAATTAATAGTATAAATCATATGGGGACAATTGAACCAGAAGCTGGTTACGTACCCGGCGCAACGCTCGAAGCGGCGGCAGAAATATCGGGTAAGATCACCGGTGAAGAAAAAAATAGGACTTTGGCAGAAATTAATTTTGGTGAAGCTGAAGCGCGGGTAAAATCTTTAGAAAATGCCTCGCCAGAGGCCAAAAGCGTAGCTGTTTCTGCGTTGGAATTATTACAGAAGCACTATGAAAATACCATTGGCAGAAAGAATAGGAGAAATGAAGGACGGCGGAAAACAATAGACAAAAAAAAGAAAAAACTTGTAGGTTTAAAGGATGTTGGTAATGAAGAACAAATCAATAGGGAACTAAAGATGCATAATGCCATGACAATGATGTATGATTTACACCTTAAAATGCCAGAAAGCCTGCCGGGGCCAAAGAGATCAGAGAGATTATTGGGGTGGATAAAGGAAGGCAAAAGGTTACTAGAAACTATTTGGGCGGAAAAAGTAATCAACACTAAAGCGGGAAAGATAGAGAGAGCCAAAGTGGCTATCAATAAATATAAAAATTTAATTGATGCCCTAGAGTTAATGATTAAGCATCGCAAGAATTATAAGGAAACGCACGGTGAAGGTGAAAAACAACGAGAGCGAGATTTGCAAACGGAACTTGCAAAAAGTAAGCAAAAAATAGATAGTCTGAATAATGAATTTGGCAGATTGATAACGCAGGTTGCTCCCGAGGCGAGTTCAATTGAAACGAAAATAAAAACTGGGCAAGTAAATGCAGATCAAGCTGTGGAACTTATAAAGAAAAAAAGGAATGAGTTGTTTCCTGATAATAATGATTTGTATACTGACACTAAAGATGAATAAAAATTATTAATTTTTATATTACGCTTATGAATCTTATTGATATTTTAGAACAAATTGAGAAGGCCATGGAACTAGACAGCAATCTAAGCGCTGAGGTAAAAGACAAAGTATCAGAATTGATTGAGGTGGTGAAAGATGATCCAACTCCGGATAATATTCAGGCTTTATCAATAGTGCTAGGCAAGGTGAAGGACACCAGTAAGTATGTGGCTTTGTTGGAGAAAAAACATTATTAAACTTGGATTAGTCGTAGCAAATTCCCCGCTTTGATAAAGCGGGGTTTTTGATTAGCGGTGGAAGAGAAGACAAGTTATAGCCGAATTTTTAATTTAGTAGACAGTCACTTTTTTTTACTTTTAAAAATATGCTATAATATGTATAGATCAAGAATTTTGCGAGAATACAAAGGTAGAATATACAAACAACCCAGATTTTAATTATAATTTAGCGTTTGAGGTTTTGGGTTTATTTGTCAAAAGTTGATATTTGGATTATTTATTTACTTTTTTCATTTTATGTCTATTTTTAGAAATCCTTTTGTCAAGGAAAAGAGCAGTGAACAGATGACCCCGGATTTAATGGTCCGGGAGATATCCAGTGTTTCCGAGAAAGAGGCGCAGAGTAATATTGAGGCACAGCAGGAAAAAGCGCGCGAACACGTGGAAAAACAGGCGCAGGAAAAGTTGACGGCCGTTGAGAGCGACCAGCAAACCCGAAAAATGCCGTCTACGGCGCGCGCGGCTCTATCCGTTGTTTCTCAAAAATCTATTAATTTGCAGAAAATAGAAAGAGTAATGGAGGAAAATATGGAAACTATTTTTTTTAAGATGGATGATGCGCACAGGAGGATGTTTAAAGAAGAAGGAGAGAGGACGGCCAGGCAGATTGAGAATGTAATAGCAATCGGCAAATCAATGGCCGTTAAGATACTGGAACTGTTAAAAAATTGGCTGAGGCTTATTCCGGGAGTGAATAAATTTTTTTTGGAACAGGAAGCCAAAATCAAAACTGATAAAATTTTGAGGGATACCGATATTGAACGCGCGAATCATAAATCTTAATTTATTTTAATTTATGCTGGATTTTGGTCCGTTTATTCCATCTTTTCTCAAAATAGCCATTCTCTTGTCGGGAGTCGCGCTCTTTTTTTGGCTGGCAGTAACAGTGTTGCGCGCCATTTTGCGCAGAGGAACGCATCTGCCGTATGCTTTCCAAAAAACAATTTTACTTGTCGGTTTGCCGAAAGAACTTTCAAAAGACGACGAAAAAAAAGAAATTGATAAAGAACAGATTTGGGAAAAGATTGCTCAAGCTGAAGAATTTTTCGCTTCAATCGGCGGTATGCGGGCGCAGTATGGCCTGAATACTTTTTTGTTTGGCCGCTCAGACCATATTTCTTTTGAGATCATAGCAAAAGATAACAAGATATTTTTCGCGATTGCTTCTCCAAGATATTTAGAGCGTTATATTGAACAGCAGGTTCACGCGCAATATCCATACGCGCAGATCAGCGTGATAGACGATTACAATATTTTTCAGCCGCAGAGCCACGTGGTTGGGGCGTATTTGAAGTTTGCGCGTTCTAATATGTTCCAGATTAAAACTTTCCGCAAGATGGATTCCGATCCGTTAGATGCCATAACCAATTCGTTGAGCAAATTAACGGAGAACGACGGAGCAGTTATCCAGATTGTTTGCAGGTCATCACAGAAATATTGGCATAAAATTGGCGCAAGGGTTGTGCGTGAAATGCAAAAAGGCCGCAAACCGGAACAAGCTGTCAAGGCGGCTGGTGCCGAGGGGATAATTGGCAGGATTGTCTACACCTTATTCAGCGGCAGCAAGGAGATGACAAAGATTGGCTATACTGGCAAAACTGAAAGCGAACGGCGGCAGGAACACGAGCAGAAAGGCACTGTCGTACCGTATAAATTGTCCCAACTAGAGGAAGAAATGGCGCGCGGCATTGAGGAAAAAACATCTAAAGCCGGACTGGATGTGAATATAAGGGTTGTTGTTTCATCCAATGATCGATCAACAGCCGGCATGTATCTGGATAATATTTTGAATGCTTTCGCCCAATATAATATATATGAGTACGGCAACCGTTTTAATCAAGCCAAACCCAAGTCAATTAACAAATTGGTGGCGGATTTTATTTATCGTAATTTTGATGAAAGCAAAAGAATGATTTTAAATACCGAAGAAATTTCTTCAATATATCATTTTCCTCTTCCGACATGCGAGACTCCGAATATTGATTGGTTGAAAAGTCGTAAAGCGCCTGCTCCGGTAAATATGCCAAAAGACGGGGTTATACTCGGAATAAATCGTTATCGTGGCAAAGAGACGATCGTGCGCATGAAGGACGAGGATCGGCGCAGGCACCTGTATATTATTGGTATGACCGGCACCGGTAAATCGGTGCTGATGGACAATATGATTAAACAGGACATCCAAAGCGGCAGAGGGGTATGCGTGATTGATCCGCACGGAGGCTTATGCGAGGCTGCAGTTGAGTCTGTTCCGAAGGATAGAGCCGAGGATGTCATTTATTTTAATCCGGCTGATGTCGGCCGACCGATCGGACTGAATATGCTGGAGGCTAATACGCCGGATGAAATGGACTTCGTCTGCCAGGAAATGATCCAGATTTTTTATAAACTGGTTACAGACCCGGCAATGATCGGTCCGATGTTTGAACATAATATGCGCAACGCTATGCTGACGCTGATGGTGGACAAAGAAAGCCCCGGGACAATAGCCGAGATTCCACGTATGTTTACGGATGAAAATTTTCAGAAATACAAACTGCAGTTTGTGACTGATCCGATGGTACGCGCTTTTTGGGAGAAAGAAATGGCTAAAACGTCCGATTTCCACAAATCGGAGATGCTTGGCTATCTCATTTCCAAGGTTGGCAGATTTGTAGAAAATGAAATGATACGAAATATAATCGGCCAGCCGAAATCAGGTTTTGATTTTCGCGAAGTGATGGATAAGCAAAAAATTTTACTGATAAATTTATCCAAAGGCCAGGTGGGCGAAGTCAACAGCAAGTTGCTCGGCTTGATTGCCGTGTCCAAATTGCAAATGGCGGCATTGGCCAGGGCAAATATGCAAGAGAGCGAGCGGAAGGATTTTTATTTGTATATTGATGAGTTTCAAAATTACGTTACCGATTCAATTGCCATCATTTTGGCCGAAGCCAGAAAATATAAATTAAACATGATTATGGCCCATCAATACATCGGGCAGTTGGTAAATGGTCAGGACACGAGTATCCGGGATGCTGTTTTTGGCAATGCTGGCACAATGGTGTCTTTCAGAATAGGCGTTGAAGACGCTGAAACAATGGCCAAGCAATTCGCGCCAGTATTTGCGGAGTATGACCTTATTAATATTGAGAAATATCACGCGATCGTGCGTCTTTTGATTGAAAATACCGCCGCCAGGGCGTTCACCATGGCTACATATCCGCCGACAGTCGGCAACAAAGAATTAGCAGGACAAATAAAAGAATTATCACGATTAAAATATGGACGCGAGAGAAGTATTGTAGCCGATGAAATACTTGAGCGTTCAAAATTGGGCGAATCTGCGAAAAAAGCTGATGTTGATGATATAGAACGCAGCCTTTGATCAGGAAAAAATAAAAATTCGCCGCCAGGCGAGTTTTTTAAATGTCAATTTAACTCCGCGTTACTAATTAACATAGACGAATTTTCGTGTTTTCAATTTTTCGTCGTATGCTTTGACTTTTTTTGTAATAAATTTTACAACACCTTCTTTGCTAGCGTATAGAGTATCGTCCCCGCCTTTTTTTACGTTTACTCCAGGGTGGATTTCCGTGCCTCTTTGGCGCACTAATATCGCGCCAGCTTTGACTTTTTGTCCGGTTGATACTTTTGCGCCAAGTCTTTTTGACATTGAGTCGCGGCCAAGTTTTGTTGAGCCGCCAGCTTTTCTGTGTGCCATAGGAAATAAGTAAATTGAATAAATTTATTTAATGAAACAGTTGCAAAATAGTTTTGCCCGCTTAATTGAGAGTAGTATAACAAATATTTGATTTATGTCAAATTTTTAAAGCAAAACTCAAGGATTAGCGTGGCCGGCTTAGATTGAAAGCAGATTTTTTTTTCTTCTCTCAAAATCTCTCCGCTTAATGCTTTCGCGCTTATCATATTTTTTTTTGCCGCGGCAAATGCCAATTTCAAGCTTAATAAAACGATGATTGATATAGACTTTGAGCGGAATGATTGCAATGCCAGATTCTTGCGACTTTCCGAGCAAAAACTTGAGTTGTTTTTTATGGAGCAGTAAGCGGCGACTATTAGTCGGATTATAATTTTTTTGGTGAATAGCGGCCGGCTGATATGGGGAGATATGAGTGTTTACCAGATAGGCGGAATGTTCATCAGGAATATTGATATACGATCCTTTGAGATTGATGCCGCCTTTTTTCACTGATTTCACTTCAGGGCCTGACAGCCGAAGACCGGCCTCTAATTTGTCAAGAACAGCGTAGTTATAGTATGCCTGTTTGTTTTGAGTGATAACCATAAATAAAATTTTGCGAAACCTATATTTTTAGGTTATACTGAAATTACTTTATTAACAAGATATATGAATATTGAGAATACGATTAAAGATCAAATAAATCAAGTAATTGAGAAAGAATACTGCCTCAAAGATTTTAAATTTCAGATAGAAGAGCCGAAAGACAAAATATACGGTGATTATACCACTAACGCGGCGATGCTATTAGCTAAAAAAAGAAAAAGCGATCCAATTAAAATAGGTAACGAGATAATTGATAAATTGAATAAAGCAAAAAAGAAAAAAAGCGTGCAGTTAAGCGAGTATTTCAGCAAGATTAGAGTTGTTAAGCCTGGATTTATAAATTTTTATTTGGCTGACGATTTTTTGAAAAATGAACTTGCTCACATACTTGACAATGGAGATGAATATGGCAGAACAAATGAGGGCAATGGCAGGACGATAGTTGTTGATTATTCAGCTCCGAATATCGCCAAAAAAATGCATGTTGGGCATTTACGTTCAACTATCATAGGATCATCTATATGCAGAGTGTACAGCTTTTTAGGATACAGAGTGATAGGCGATAACCATTTGGGGGATTGGGGAACGCAGTTCGGCAAGATTATTTTTATGTATAAGCGCAAGTATGGAGAAGTGATAAAAGATGATATGACTGTCGGCGAAATGGAATCAATGTACGTTGATTTCCATAAAAAGGAGAAAATTGATTTGGGTTTTGCTGGAAAGGCGAGGGCTGAACTCAAAAAATTACAGAACAAAGACAAGTTTAATTATAGATTATGGCAACTGTTTTGTAAAATAAGCATCAGCGAATTCAAAAAAATTTATAAAGTTTTAGATGTTGATTTTGATCTATGGCGCGGAGAAAGTTTTTATAATGATATGTTGCAAGAAGTTGTTGAAGCGGCGTTGAACGGCCGGATTGCGAAAAGGAGTGAAGGGGCAGTTGTTATTCCTCTTAAAAAATACGGATTGCCGGATTTTTTGATACAAAAATCCGATGAAGCTTTTCTTTACAGCACGACAGATCTGGCTACGATAAAGTATAGACATGAGAAATACAATCCGATAAAGAATATTTATGTTGTAGCCAGTCAGCAGGAGTTGTATTTTAAGCAATTATTCAAAACGAGCGAATTATTGGGGTTGTCAAGCAATGAAGAGATGATACACGTGAAATTCGGATTAATACTTGGGGCAAATGGCAGAAAGATGTCAACTCGCGAAGGAGAAGTGGCTGATCTCTGGGATATTATCAATGAAGGAATCAGCAAAGCCAAGAAACTTATGACTAAGAAAAATCCCGATTTGACGGGCGACGGGCTTGAATCAGCCGCAGCCATTGTGGCTATTGGCGCCATTAAGTATAACGATTTGTCGCAGAACAGATTGACCGACGTCAAGTTTGATTGGGATAAGATGCTCGCGCTTGAATCAGGGTCAGCTCCGTATTTGCAGTATACTTATGTTAGAATAAAAAGTATTTTCAGCAGGATTGGATTTGAATTTGATAGCTTACAGAAAAACATTGATTTGTCTTTACTTGGACGGAGCAATGAAATGATATTGATAAGAGACCTGGTTAGATTCCCTGGAATCGTTAAGCGCGTTCTTAGCGAGCATAGATTGAATTTAATAACAATATATTTGGAAGAGCTGGCTAAAGATTTTCATAATTTTTATGAAAACTCGTCTGTGCTTAGATCAGAAAAAAATTTAGCCGTGGCAAGATTGGGTCTTTTAAAAGCAGTGGCAAGAATAATGAAAAATGGTCTTTTTCTGCTTGGCATTGATACGCCAGATAGAATGTGAAAAATTTTTTGCTACGTTGCTATTGTCGCGACTTCTTTTTTATGCTTTAATGAGATTAAACAAGTGAGATTGTTTTTTTATAATTAATAATTTTTAGTAAATGATTTTAAAATATTTGCTAAAAAAGGGGAATAGTCTATGGATATTAAAAAAGACGTTACGACCGGCGTTGAAGCCGTTTACGCTGGTCAAGCCGCATCGATAGAAAGACCCAAACCAAGAAGCTCCAAAAGTTTTGGTAATGGTCTGAAGATTGTGTTTATTATTTTGCTTTTGGCGTTAATTCTCGCAGTAGCTGGTTATCTTGTTGAAAAATATACCGGCATAAGCTTATTGGGAGAAGAAAACCAAAGTCAGGCAGAGGAAGAATATAGCGCGGTATTTTTGAGCAATGGGCAGGTATATTTTGGCCGAGTCGGCGAGACAGCCAATCGTAATTATACAGAGCTCATTGATATTTATTATTTGCAGGCATATAATCCTCCCTTGCAACAGGCCGCCAATGAACAATCGGCTACACAGCCGGAGTTATCTTTGGTGAAACTCGGTAATGAATTACACGGGCCGCAGGACAGAATGGAGATTAATAATGACCATATTGTTTTTATTGAACACCTGAAGACAAACGGTAAAGTAGTTGAAGCTATATTGAAATATAGAGAGGGTCAGAATCAATAATCTATAATTTGCGAATTAGAAAAAACTCCGAGTTCAAGCCTCGGAGTTTTTTCATGTTTTTTGATATGCCTATATATTTGTTTACGATATTTGACAAACTTCCAGTATTTAAATAGTTTTATTTATCCGATATTATTATTTTTTACAGTTTTTTGAAATATCGGGTGAATTTTTTTTAGAAAATAGCTTTACACAAGTTTTTAAAAAATATGCTCTATCTTATTATCTTTTTTTGTAATGTTAGCGCAATATCGGGTAATTTTATCAGTTTTACACAGTTTGACAAGAGCCTAAAAATGCGCTATACTAATATATGGATAGAGTTGAAAAGAGCTTATTTTGGTAGAAAATTTACTTTGCTGGATGAATATCGGATTGAATTGGTTTATAAAAATTTAAAAACAATAAAAAAACAACCCCGATAGTGAGATTGTAAAATAAAATTAAATATAGGCTATGGATTTAATTTTTAAGCGAGTTTGCGGCTCGCCAAAGAGGGCTGTTTTTTTATATCTGAAGTAATTATAGCATAGATTAAAATAAAAATCAAAAATAAAAATAAAATAAAAATTGGAGTATTTAATAAGAAATAAAAAAAGCGATAGCGATAAAAAAATTAAAACAAAAATGTCCGATTATAAAGATTATAATATAAATAATAAATACAATAAAAAAAACTTTGATAAGAGTTCGTTAGTTGATGGCGAATTTTTTTTGTTGCGAGAAATATCTGGCAAGTGTTCTTATTCGCAAGAATATTTATCTCTTTTGGCCAGACGCGGAGAATTGAAAGCTGAAAAATTTGGACGCAATTGGTATACAACAATGGATTGGTTGCGTGAGTATATTGATTGCCATCCAGCCGAGAAAAAAGGAAATTTTAAAGGACTGATTGCGGCGGACAGCAAATATAAAAAATTTGTCGCGGAGAGCGAATGGAATAAGTCTGTTGATGCGGCAGTAAAAAATACGCTCGCTAGTTTTACAGAAAGATTTAATTTCCAAGTCATGCATGTGAATAAATTTTTTGAACAAGCGTTTTCCAGATTGAAAAGCATTTTTGTTTTACATAAAAAAATCGGAGATACGCGCGCGTCAGATGGTTCTCCGGAAGTCGCTGCGAGAAGGCAAATTTTAATTAGCAACTATATTGAAGAATATTTAAATAGAATACGCAACATGAATTTGGGGCTGCAGATAGAAAACTGTTTCCCTCTTTTTTCAAGAATTAACCAGACCAAAAAATTGTTGAGGCATTATCCTTTTAATACCGGATTGAATAAATACATTATGCTGAACGCGTTGGAAATAGTTGAGTCTCGCATTGACAGAGTCGGCATCAATTTTTTCGAATTGCTGACGCGTTTAGCAAAAGATAAAATGGCCCAGATTTTTTTTGAGATAACAATATGCGTAAGATCATTTTTCAGGAGCCCAATGTTTGTGGCGCGCTATTTTGAAATTATTCCATTGGCCAGAAAATTCAGAGTTGGTTTTGCGACTTTGCTGATTTTTTTTCTCGCTGGAACCATAATTATTTCTCAAGTTGATCATAAATTTACTAGCGGTGTTTATGATAATACAAGTTTCGTTGTTAAAAACGCCGTTTATAATTCCGAACGCATTTTTATAAATACAGGAGAAGCTGTGATTAATAAGATCGTGAAACTTGACTCGCAAAATTTAAATTCGGTCGTTAGAGAAACACGATCCAAGGTTGCTGGAGCGGCTACGAATGATCTGTCAAATATGATTTTAGATAAATCCTTTTCATGGCTCAATAGCATTGCAAAAGTCAAAGAGAGAGTGTTGCATAGCAATGATAAAAATATCCAGACAGAAGAGATCGGAAGAGCAAGAGCGGATTTCAGAATTTTATTGGAAAAAATAGATTATGCTGCATCTAGGCAAGATAATTTTATTTACAAAACCTATGGGAATTTTGCAGAATACGTGGCGCTGAATTTATTGTTGGAGATGACCGGTTTTCCAAGAATAAACAGCAACAGCCGCGAGGCAGTAATCGCAGCCGGGGAAAATGCGGATGCCTTGAACCTGGGATTTAAAAACTATCTTGATTCGTTTGTTGATCCGGGCCTCATGATTTTATTTGATAAAACAGCCAAGTACACGCGGTTGGAAAAATTGATAGTCAGCGCTTTTGGCACGACCAGCGAGCTGGTCGGCGTAGCCGGCGAATATATAAATAATTTATTTGACAAGACGAAAAATAATCTTGGCAATGGCTATTTGGCTTTGCTGGATACGCTTAATTTACAGATATCTTACACCAGCAATGATGGCTATCGGCGTTTGCCGGTTGGGAAGGCGGATGATCCTTTGAAACTTCAGCAAGGCGCTATAGACATTGATGACAGTGGTTTAGCAGTAGTTCCGCTGAAGAAAGATGAAGGCGAAAGAACAAAACTAGTTGAACAGATTAAAAATTCATTTTCGGACGAAGTTGAGGTAGTTCCCGACGAAGATACCGCTTCAGGAATAATTAAGCCGATTGACAGCGAGATTTCTTTTGCAGAATATATATATGTGGTTGTGCCAATAAATTCGGAAGTCAAAAATTAGTAATCGGAGACCCGCTTGATTGTCGGGCAGGCTGAAAATTAAGAAATTGATGACATGAAACAGCTGTATTTTTATAAAATAATAATAGTCGGAGTGTTTATTTCGACTTTGTTGGCGCAGATATGTCTAGCCATGACAAGTGAAAATTATCAAATCAGCCAGGATTCAATAAATTTTAGCGGAATTGATCTGGCCACATCCACCAATTATAAATTGGATGATACAATGGGAGAAGTTGGCACTGGTTATTTGAACAGTACTAACTATTTAGTTGGAATCGGTTATAGGAGAATGATTACTCCGGAACCGTTATTATCTTTTTCCATTTCCGCCAATAGGATAGAGCTTGGGCATCTGGATTATACCAAGGTGAACACCGACAGCCATACTTTCACTGTGACGAGTAATGCTCCAGGAGGATATGAAGTCGTTGTTTATGAAGATGGCGAATTAAGAACTGATAATGGTGACGATATTAACGATGTGGCTGACGGAGCCGTGAGTTTTGGGTCAGAAGAATATGGTATTAGCACGGCTGGTAGCGATGGGCAATACAATGCGGCCGACACGGCCATCAGTAATGGCAAAGTAATAGCAAGCAACGCGTCCTGGGTAACTGACCAGATGACAACTGTCAATTATAAAGCTTCAGTTAATCCTATGACAGCCGGCGGATTTTATCAGCATACGGTCAATTATGTTTTAACGGCAACATATTAAAATTAAAAAATAAAAGTCAAAAATTATTAGATAAACTAAGTAATTTTCTTTAAATAGAAATTACATTTGCAAAAATATGTCAAAAAATATTGCTAGAACAGAAAATAAAATGAAAAAAAATACCGCGCGGATTTTAGTTTTTGTTATACTTGCGAGTTACATTGGCGTGATTGCGCCGATCAATCGCCAAGCGGCGGCTGCTTCAAGGCTGACTTCCATCACGGATCAGCTAACGAGCGTATCCAATTCAACTATTGCCGGATCCACGGCGGGAGATTCCAGTAATGTGCAAAAAGCAAATCATACTATCAGTTTTACACTGGATGCCAGTACTGGCTTGGCGGCGGGGGATAATATTTATTTGGAGTTTGACAGCGGTTTTTTCGTGCCGACAACAAGTCCGGCCAGTTTAGATTATGGTGATATTGATTTAAATTGCGGCAGCGAGGAAGATCTTAGCACGACGGCTTCTGGCGCGACGTGGGGCGTAGCAACGACCACCAGTTCAATCACGATTACTTCCGGCACTGATACAGTGGCTGCTGGTTCTACGTGTACGATTGAAATTGGCGCGAACGCTTCCGGCGGGGTTGAGCAACTGGTCAATCCAGCCACAACCGGGTTGAAGTTGATTACCGTCAAATTGAGGACAAGCACAACGGTTGATCAAGACGGCAAGACCGCGGTTTATGTTATTGACGATGGGTCAGTCGTTGTTTCAGCCACGGTTGATCCGATTTTATCCTTTGAGATAATCGGCGGCAACGCTGTTAGTTTTGGAACGCTTGAACCTAACGCATATCACAAGTTAGCCGGTGTTAATACTGCTTATGGTTATATTGATTTTGCCACCGGACAGCCGGTTGAGGATGAAACAGTCACGGTTAGATCACAGGCATATACATTTAAGGATACTCAAGCTGAAGCTGATGGCGACGCCAGTTATGTCTTGATCGGAGCGACTGCGGCGCAAACTGCGTTGAATTTATCCAGAGCGATCAATAATAATGACGCTAGCAACGTGAGGGCTGGAGTGGACGCGGCTAATGACGATATGGTAAATATAGTTTCAGCCGGCACTGGCACAACTGGCAACGCTTATACTCTGGCTGAATCAGTCGCAAATGCCAATGTTGTAGTCAGCGGAGCTACTTTTACCGATGGATCCGCGGGCGGAAACTATAAAGAGACTAGCGTTGATTTCGGCGGCACGGACGGCGATGTGGGCAACAGTCAGACCGGCAACGCTCTCAAAATATCCACTAATTCAGTTGGAGGATATACTATCTACGTGAATAACAGTTCTGACGGTCTATATAACGGATCTACGGCCATTTCCGCTTGGGCGGCTGGCGGCCAGTATGGCTGGGGAATGTATGCCAAAGCGTATGGCACGAAATACGCGGATTCTGACACTCCAATCGCCGCAGAATGGAAAACTTCCGAAGCTGAACCCGGTAATTTTTCAAGCAGTCAGGAAACATTAGCGCAGGAAACCACAGGGCCTGTGGCGGAAACACTAATTAAAATGGAATATAACGTGCGCGTTGACGGCAGTCAGGCCGCCGGAAGTTACCAAGATACATTGACTTTTGTAGCATCCGCGACTTATTAAATGATAATATGTGGGGCTTTGCGGTCTCCAGACGGCAGATAACGCAAAGTCCGTTCTCGCTACTTGGACTGGTTCAAGAATGAAATTGTCCACCATTGAACTTCAGTTCTCGTTAAACGCTCGAACTATGAAAAAAATATTTTTAATCACAATCAGCGCAATTATATTTTTTGGAAATTTATTTATTTTACAGACTCGTCGTCTCGAAGCCATGACAATATCTCCCCCAGTTTTGGAAATTGATGCCAAGAGGGGAGATATTGTCAAAGAGGTGATCAAGGCGCATAACGACAGTTCAGAAACGAAATTATACTATTTAAGCAAGGGTGATTTTAAGGCCAAAGGCGAAGAAGGGCAAGCGGAATTTATTGACAATAAAAACGAAACGGCTGGTGATTATTCTTTGTCTGCGTGGATAAGTCTGGCTGAATCGCAGATCGTTTTAGAGGCTGGAGAAAGGTTGACGTTGCCTTTCATTATCAATGTGCCTGTTACCGCTGAGCCCGGCGGGCATTATGGAGTGGTGTTTTTTTCCGACGCGCCGCCGGAATTTAATGATTCTGGATTAAGCGGTGTAAGCATTGGCAGTAAGATGGGAGTGCTGATTCTGGTCAAAATTGAAGGGGACGCGGAAGAGGGCGGTTATATTGAAGAATACACGACGGTCAATAACCGCAAATTTTTTTCAAATTTGCCGGTAAATTATATCGTGCGTTTTAAAAATACCGGAAAAGTGCATTTGAAACCGCGGGGAGAGATAGTCATCAAAAATGTTTTTGGCAAACAGGTGAAAGGCGTAACATTTGTGGAAACTTTTGATGAAAATGGGATACCGATTGACAGCAAGAAACTTGATATTTTGCCGATTAACTATTTTAACGGCAATATTCTTCCGCAGAGCGTGCGCAGATTTAATGCCGGCTGGTTCAAGAGCGCGGGTGAAAATAGCGGCGGTTTTTTGTCAGGATTGCAAGACGAATGGCATAATTTTGCTTTTGGCAGATTTTCAAGCGAGTTGACGATGGTTTATGGCGGCAAGAATCAGATACTTACAGCAACAGGCCCGATTGTCTATGTGTTTCCTTGGCGCATTACAATAACGTGCTTGGCTGGATTGGCTTTTTTGTTTTATGCATTGCGCTTTATTATACGGCGTTATAATCAATGGATTTTGGCAAGAGCCGGTAAAAACAAAATAATAAAATAATATAAAAATAAAATAAAAATATTTTTTTATGGCATTATTTTATTAATAGGAGTATGAGCAATGTGGCATGCAAAAGATTTGCGTGTTTGCGGGATTATTTAATAGGATTATTTAGATGAGTGTTATAATGATATATATTAATTTTAAGAATTTAATATCAAACAAATAAAGAAGCAAAGAAAAAGATAACAAAACAAAAATAAAAATAGAGAAATAAAGATGATAAGCGCTATTAAAAAATTAAATAATAAAAAATTTTTTAGAGGGGCAGTTCTTTTGGCAATTTTTGCAATTAGCGCTTTATGTTATCCGTTTAGCCAAGTCCAGGCTGGCAGAGTTGATAATTTTAGCGACAGATTGACCCGACTGGCAGGCGGAGTTTATACCGATCACGAAATCAAATTTAAAACTAAATCCGGCGTTTCGTCGAGCCTTGATATCATAGAAATTACTTTTGGCAATAATTTTGGATTGAGCGAGATTAGCATAGATGACGTTGATTTGTTCAGCGGCAGCGCGACAGGCTTGGAAAACGAAAAGAATTTGACGGCATCGGCTGCTGCTGATAGATGGGGACTGGCCTTGTCTGGGCAGGTTTTGACTTTTACACCGCCAACGAATTCAGCGCAAGGCGAAGTTGCCATAAACGACTATGTGGTAATACGCATTGGCAAAAATGCTTCCGGAGGGATCAACCAGATTAAGAATCCGAACTCATCTGGCATATACGCTGTTAGCGTTTCAGGCGCGTTTGGCGATAGTGGTGAGGCATACGCGAGAATAATCCAAAACGATCAAGTGACCGTGGCTGCCGTTGTTGCCAGCGGAAGCGGAGGTCCAGGATCTATAACGCCTGACAATGGCGCTCCCGGAGTCAGCAATATTTTTATTGAAAACTTGACTTCAAATTCAGCTAGGATTCACTGGGAAACGGAGGAAAGAAGCACTGGCGTCTTAGAGTATGGCCTTGACACAATATATGGCAGTGAATTTAAGGATTTGGATAATTTGCTATTTGGTCACAACTTTGACATCAATTTTTTAACGCAGGACACAATCTACTATTTCAGAATTAAGGCTAAAGATTTTGTTGGCAACGAGACTATCACCAAAGACTATTTTTTCAAAACTTTGTCGGTTGTCAACGTTGACAATTTTTCCGCGGTTGGTTTTGACGGGCAGGTTTTGCTGGAGTGGCAAAATCCGGAGATTGATAATATGGCTGGCGTAAGGATCGTCAGAAGCGAGAAAGGATATGTTGGATCGCCGCAAGACGGGACTGTCATTTACGAAGGGCCTGGATTGTCTTTTCTTGACAGAAATGTTATAAACGGCAGATGGTATTTTTATTCGGCTTTTGTTTATGACACAACGCGGCAATATTCAAGCGGAGCGTTGGCTGAAGCCGTGCCGTTTGCAAGCGGACAGGCAGTACCGCCAAAGCCGGAGGAGATTGATATTGGTAAGTATATAGAGATTATTGGCGGTTTGCGTTTTGCGGATCTGAAATTTTTCGTAGCCAATGAAACTATAGCTCTTGATGCAAACGATGAAAATCGTGTAAGCGTGCTGGCAAGCAGTTTGCTCAAGATTCTATTGCCAAAAGACAAAGTTGTAAAAAAATTGAAAACAATAATAGCCGATATTGGCAATTCAAGCTATTTGTTAAAAATAGATAAAAAAAGGGACACCTATACGACGACTGTTTCAGCCCCAGGATTTGCTGGCGAATATCCGATTATAGTTTTGGTCGTTGTTTACGACGATGGTAGCAAAGATAGCGTGGCCGGAACATTGGCTGTAGAGGGTTATGGAGTGGTTGAGGAAATAGGCGAGGCAAAATTTGGTGAAGCCAAGGCTGGTTTGTATGCGAATAAAGTGGCTGGAGTGAAAGTTACTTTATTTGCAAAGCAGATTGAAGATGGAGAGGAAATATGGGCGACATGGAACGGAATAAAATATTTTCAAGACAATCCGCAACTTACAGCCGCCGATGGAGAATATGGTTATATGGTGCCCAACGGCGAATATTTGATGACCTTGGAAAAGAATGGTTATAGAAAAAGTATGACGCCGAAATTTGAAGTAGATAATAACATCGTAAATTGGGATTTGAATTTAGACAGAACAATGGAGAGAAAATGGTATATGAATTTTTGGTGGTGGATACTTGCAATATTGATTTTTACTTTTTTCTTTTGGCGGAGCAGAAATAAAAGAAAAGGAAAAGCGGAGAAAGAGAAAATGAGATTGGAAGCAGAAGCAGTAAATTAAAAATAAAATAGTAAATTAGGCAAGGCAAGTAATAAGTTAATACAAAATTTTAAGCGAAATAGGCTTGTAAAACTCATCATCTCGCGGAGTGAACACAAAAACAATAACAAAAAATAAAATAAATGTTCGTTGCGAAAAATAAAAAATTCAGAAAAATAATAGCGCTAATTCTCGTTGTTACGACGAGTGTTTTAGGCATGCCGGCAGGCGTATTCATTGAGTCGGCCGGCGCGGCGATTAACAAAGCTTTTAATTATCAGGGAAAATTGATGAATGCTTCCGGCAACGCGGTGAGTGACGCGAGCTATGATATTAAATTTGTAATTTATGACGCTGAAACCGGCGGCAATTGCGTATGGACCGTTCGCGGCGCATGCGTTGCCCCAACAGCGAAAAGTATAACCACATCCGGAGGTCTTTTTTCAACACTATTGGGCGAGGCTGGCGACAATGCTTTGCCTGATTTTTCAAGCGACGTATACTGGATCGGCATTACAGTCGCCGGCGACAGCGAAATGACCCCGAGAAAAAGAATAGGTTCTGTGCCGCAGGCGATAAACGCGGATCATGTTGATTCAACTGGTTATATTAGAATTAACACAGCTACCACAACTATACCGGCTTTTAGCGTTCAAAACGGTTCAGGCACAGACAGTTTTACAATTGGAAGATCCGGTAACGCGACAACAACAGGAAACTGGACTGCTAATGACACTTTGTTTGTGAAAGATGGCAATGTGGGGATTGGTTTGCAAAACCCAAGCTATCCATTGCATATATCAGGCAATGCATACATAGCTGGTTCAGCAACTACAACCGGTTCATTTTATGGGCCTGGAAGTTTTGTGATAAAAGAAAATGGCAACGTAGGCATCGGGACGACTGCGCCGGGATCAACATTGCATGTT
>PEXX01000027.1 GCA_002778965.1 Candidatus Kuenenbacteria bacterium CG08_land_8_20_14_0_20_37_23
TTGTAAAATTCCAAAGATTTATCAAGATTGGATACTGGAATCCATAAATGGCCGATATAGGACATAATTTTGAGATTTAATTTTTTAAAATTGTATAGTTAAAAAATTTTATAATTTTCTTATGTTTCTATATATTCATAGTAGCAAAAAAATAACAATCTGTCAATCATCTTCCAAAAAATATCAATAAATCGTTGGGAAATGACTGTTACTTCAATCTAACTCCGCCTTTCAATCTTAGGCCTCCATTTATTCTTGTCCCCCATCCAGCTGACTGGTCGGCCATAGTAAACCAACCTGTTGTACTAGTGGCGGATCTTTCCTCTCCGTCCCAAAACCACATACGCCAATAATAAGTCGCGCCTTCAATTCCCAAAGCAGCGCCACCATAAATCAAATTTTCCGAACGCGCGCCAACTGCCACATTCGCGCCAAGAGCTGAACCTGTGTAACAACTAGCAGAATCGGAAATCCACATATCCGTGCCTAAAAAATCAGCTTGCGTGTCAACTTCCACGCAATATTTTTCACCCACATCACCTTCATCGTCTGTGTCATAATATACTGCGGAAAATTCAGGGGTGGTGTCATCGATATTAATCACATTGCCGACTTCCTTACCCTCAACCAACAAACCTACTGGCCCGTCCGGCCGCTGATTAACAACCGTGAAACTGCCGGCTGTGCCATCAGAGCAGGCGGCTCCATCATCGCACACAAACGCCCAATAATTACGCGTGTTATCTTTATCATCTGCAAGAGTTGTATAAAATACCTGATTTTCCGGATCACGATTAGTATAAACAGGGCTACGCGCCCATTCCCCGTCTTTACAAACTGCCGTGGAAGTGGTGATGCCAGAGCCCTTGCAGATTACAGCCTTAACCATGTCGCCCGAATCAGCATCATTCCAATCAACGCTAAAAGTTATTGGAGAGCCAACTCCGATCGGGTCAGGCGAGTCAATGATTGAAGAAATAGTTGGCGCGGAATTATCATTATATGTGATTGATAAATATGGTCGGTTTTTCGCAGTCGTAGAATTGGCAGCATAAACGCGCCAATATATATTACTCGTCTCGCTTTCTGAAACCAAAATCCAACCATAATCCTGATTATTGGTAAACATATATTTAACGGAATCAGTCACATCAAAACTTTCCCAAGTGAGGTCCGCATCAAAATATGCCCGATCATCATAAGTAGCACTTCTGTCGGACGATCCTAAACCGGCTGTCGTCCAGCTCGTCTCATCGTAATATTGATAGGTCCAAGTGACTTCATCGGCCGAATCGTTAGCCACCGCATAATCGGTAGTTCCGCCGTTCCAATTTTTATTGATACGAAAAGCATCCACCCATATATTTCCAGGATCGGGATCATCATAAGTTTTAACGTAGAGCATAGCGCTGACAATTTGATTTTCTGACGTTATCAATCCATCAAGAGCATTTAAATTAAATTTGATCATCGATCTCTCATCCCTTCCACCGGTTGCATTATCCTCTCCTACGCGAATTGAATTAGTACTACCCATATTATAATTAGATTGCACTTGATCTATATATGTATCTTCAGTAACTCCAGTATATTCACAGTTAGAATTTTCTCCCCATTGTTCCGTTACTGATCCGTTATATGCAAAGGCCCATTCATCTCCAAACCAAAATTTAAAAGTGTGCGTACCTTTAACTAATGTCTGATGTACTACTTTTGCCACTCCGCCGCATTCCCATTTAGAATAATATATTATATCTTTTTCTAAAATCTGTGGCATTCTTTTTTCATCTCCGCAATAAAGTCCGACAAATTCATCTTCATCAATTGTTGCTTGATCATAAGGTTCAATTTTTAAATCATTTTTACCTTTAGTAGTAAATTTGATTACCCAATCTTCACCAGTTTCAGGATATGAATGAAGATTAATAATATTTATTTCAATGGTAGGATCTAAAATTATTGGATAACTATGATTTTCTAACCATGCTTCATTTATTTTTAAAATTAAAATTCCATTTTCACCTAAATTTGTTTGCACTTCGCTAAAATTACTTTTTTGTCCATTTGCGTCTATCATAAATGGCGCTAAAATGGTAAAAAATTTATAAAGCTCTTTATCTTCATTTACACCGTTATTTTTTTTATAAAAAACTAAATCTCCATTCTCATTTTTTTCCCACTTAAAATTTTCTATATTTAATTTATATTTAAATTCCAAAGGATGGCCCAATGATTTTAAAATAATATCTTCTTTTAATTTATACTCCTGTATCTCTTGCGCAACATCTGTATTTTTATAAGCATCAATATATTTAACTCTATTTTCACTCTCGTGAATCAACCCTGCCGCATTAGATTCCAACGGCACAAAAGACAAAACATTGCCAAAGTTTCGAATTATCAGCGGCTCATCATATTTTTCAGGCAACATAAAACTTGCATTATTATTTTTTACTATTCCACTTTTCTCCCACATAACTCCCAAACTAACCAAAATAATAATTCCTACAAACCCCAAAACCGCAAGACCCAAAAAACCTTTGGTGAAATTAATCTTGAATTTTTTATCTTGAAATAAACCACGCATAATTTTATAATCCAATTTTCAAAAAAATAATTAGTACTATTTTATTCCTCAACTACCAATTCAACCACAGCTTCTGACGCAGATTCTACTGCTGGTGCTTCTGGCGCAGTTTCAACAGTTTGTTCTCGCGCTGTTTCCTCTACTGTTTCTGCCGGGGTCTCCACTGCTGTTTCTTCAGCCGCTACTTCCTGCTCGCTTTCCGTACTTTCAGTATTTTCCATATTCTCCATTGTCCCGCCCGGCGCACTTTCCTCGACCTGATCTTGGCTGTCAACATTATCACTCGCTCCGTCTTCAACCGCATCTTCTGTTGCCGGAATCTCTATCTCCTCGCTGGCGGTGCTATTATCGGTATTTTCATCTGATTGATTACCGGTACTATCATTAATAATATAATTATAATTATTGATCACTTTTTCTGCCGCCAACGGAGTAACATTATCTACTACCGTATAATCCAGCGACGGCATAATCAATATTTCAGTGGCCGACCGGGCAATGCCCATTACCTGGATCATCTCACCATAGTCTGCCGGCGCGGCTGGCATTAGCGAACTCAAAATCATGCCCTCGGTCGTGCTGCTGTTTTCATTTTCTAGCATCACTGACAGCTCCCACGCGGAATCGGCTAAATAATATCTCCTGCCAGTCTGTAAATGCTTAAATCCGCTGACTGCCCCGCCAATCGCCACTCGCGCCATACGACTGCCCTCAATAAATTCTGCCACAATGCCGATGGATGGAATTTGTTCTTCTTCACCGACGGCAATATCAGCCATGACCTTTTGTATCAAACCATCTCCGTTAATGCCCGCCGCGTCGCCGATCAACAACATGGTATTTGAAGCATATTCAAATTCAACCGTAAACGCACCGGCCAAATTCAAATTTTTCCGTATATCCATATCCCCGGCCACGCGTACATTGCCTTTAACAAATAAATCACCATAAACATCCAGCTGTTCGCGCACAATCAAACCGCTCTCAATTGTTACTAACCCCTCAACCATCAAATCACCTTGATAAGCCGTCATCGGCCGATAAATAATATTGGCCTTATTTTCTTCCAATTCTCCGGCATCAACCACTTCCACTCCTTGCTCATCGCGATTATCAATAACCGTAATTCCGCTGTTGCTATTCAGACCATCTGCCAATCTGGCCGGCCGTTGGTGAATTATTTTGTTATTAATAGAAACCAATACTAGAATCTGCTTGCCAGTCGCCAAGGCAACAGTCTCTTTGGTCTCTTTTTTAATCTGACTATTTTCCAATTGCGTAATTTGCTCTGACAATTCCTCTTGATCAGAGTCTTCTTCCTGATTTTCCCTAATCTCTCTGATATTTTTTTCTTTCTCCATTTCGCCTAAACTATCGGCAATCAAATCCGCCGCAAGACTATTGCCATTTTGCCCATTGTCTATCTCTTGTTCTATATTATAATCCTCAAGAGCAATGCCAAGCACCCCGGCATCGGCATAAGTCGCTTTCATGGCATAACCCGGCACAGAAGCAGTAGTCAGCAAATCGCCTTTTTTAATCGGGCCGTTTTCCAAAGATACCTTAACCGGCACCGTACCTGACAACGCCAGCGGTCTGGCATCACCCGCACGGTTAAGATCGCCCCGCAAAACACCGGCCGGATCAGTAGAAACAATGCCAAGTATCTGATTGGAGTTGGCCTCATAATTCTTTATTGCCTGCCATGGAGTTTCCGGATCAACCACCACCACGTCGCCGGCTTCTGGCAAGACCAGCCATTCTTCATCAATTTCACCGCTAAATTCATCGGTTGTCGTTGATGTTGTAACGCTTGTATCAATAAAAATATCATCCCATAAATAAGCAACCTCGCCCAGAGTCAATCCGCGCACCATTACGTTTTCCGCAAAATCCCCCTGGGTCCATGCGGTGCCGCCTGACAAATAAGCAGTGCCGTCCACTTCAAAATCTCCGCGGATATACACATCGCCCGAAGTAGCAATCGCCGCCTGCCCCGGCGTACCGCCGCCAAAATTATTGTAAAAATATCCGATTGAAGTGGATGAAGCTACCGTGATTGCGCCTTCCACAACGAGTCTTGCCCCTGTGCCGCTGTCGCCATTTCGGGAATTCTTGATAACCACCATTGTGTCAACGGTTGACGATGCGTCTAAAATCAAATTAGTTGACGAAGCTAAAATCGTTTCAAAATAATAATCCACTCCTGCCACAGACAAATCAAAATAATCTCCGGACTGGCCGAGAATAATGCCATTGCCGCCCTGACCTAAAATACTGGCTGTTTCTTCAAACACTAAATTAGAGGCAGTGCCAACCGCGCCGATATAAATGTCGTTGCCTGCTGTGCCGATATTAATGTTACCGGTTGAAGCTGTAATCACGCCATCTGTGCCGTCATGATCAAGTGATAAATAATTCCCATCGCCATTATAAATTCTAACTTCTGGCGCAGAGCTGTTAACTACAAAAACATTATTACCACTACCATCTTGCACAGTTAGAGCAGTTGAAGAAGAGATATTCATCAATAATCCGCCTGCGGCTGTAAAGCCAGAAAGAAATGTTTGCGAGCCATTTTGTAATTGTAATAAATTAGCTGTTTGACCTGTTGAGCCTTCTACTATTATTCCAATTGTGGATTCATCTGTAGTTGAGGCGTGGAGCATGGCAGAAGGAGTAACTTCGCCAATCCCCACTTTCCCGTCTTTGACAAACAAAGTATCATTAGCAGTGAAGTTTCCGGTAGTTGTGGCGTTACCAACAATGGTTGATGAAGCTAAAGAATAAAAACCAGA
>PEXX01000031.1:0-6105 GCA_002778965.1 Candidatus Kuenenbacteria bacterium CG08_land_8_20_14_0_20_37_23
AGATAGAGCCGGATTGATCACTGCAGGTTTCAAGCGGAGCGGACGGGCCTTTGATATTGCCATGGTTGCCTTGATAAACAAAACGAATGGCATCGGCCACAACCGTGCCATCCGCCCCTGACGCGCTCAAAATTACTTTATTTCCGGTGCCGCTGGCTAAATTAAATACTCCGAGTTTATTCCATTGGCCAATATTCTCTTCTTGGTTAATTGTAAACGTTTGACTGCCGCCAGCCGCGTAATTGACAGCATAGGAAACATTACTGGCCATCGTTTGGTTTTTAATTTTGCCGTGCCATTCATAAACGGCATAATTGCCTGGGACATTAATGGTAGGGGTAAAAACTACCATGCCGCCATGCGCAGTGTTCCAGCTTAGACCGAATAAATTCTGCCAGGAACGGCAATTCTGCGACCAATAATCTTCGGTCAGATCGCAAGAACACTGCATGGCCGCATCGCCTCCGCCGGAGCAAACATGAAATTTCCATTCCGCGGACAATTGGGCCGGCTCTGAACCGGGAGAAGTGTTAAATTCGCTGTCATCAATAATAATATCAGTGACCATGGTAGTTGGTTGTTTGACCAAAATTATACTGTCGCCAACATACTGATTGCCAGACAGCGCACGGCCTTTTAAAGTCACGCTTGTAAATGGTTGGCCGTTGTTAAATGTCGATTTTTGACCGCCATTAAAACGATAGTAAGGCCCGTTATAACCGCTCACGTCATCTAAATCAATCTGGCTTACCGTAGTATCCCTACTGTCAGTATTAACAATCACGGCGCCGTTATCAAAAAAACGCACCCACACACCACGGCCATTCTGTCCAGTATTCCTGATCTGAACCGCGTTTCCACTCGGATAACCAAGATTGATATCAAGCTCATCATAATAATGAACAAAATGATGGTCATTCCCGGCGCCTGTTTCAAAATAAACCTGTCCTAGCAAAGACACTCCGAGAAAAAACCGCACAAACTCAAAATTATCCTTATTGCCTGACGGATTAGCTCCAAGCATACTCATGTGCGGCTGTCGCCCTTGATTGAGCCACTTATCCATAGCCTCCTTAAGATAAGTAAAGCTGGAAATGCTCTGAATATGTTCCTGGTACTCGCCATTAACTTGGCTAAAATAATTGTCAATATAAGGAAACTCATCAGGTCGGATACCTCCGTTATTGTTGATAAAAATAGCCTGCGAGCCGATAGTCGAGCGCAGATTGTCAATGGTGAATTTAATGCCACCCTGCCAAGTCTGTCTTAACCAAGTCTCGCTGTGTTCATACCAGTCATTGCAGTCATTAGCATCCCTGCTGCCAGGATTTTTGCTGCCGCCATTAGCAACGCAATTGCGGTCCATGTCAATACCGGTAGTGTCTTTGGTACCGATAAATTCACCAGTTGAACCTATCGGCTTGCCCCAAGTGCCTTGGTTAAAAACACCATCATAGATATCGCCAAGCAACTCGGCCGTTGCAGCGGCTATATACTGGTTATATCTCTGATTCTCAATTGCCGGACAAAACATGGTAATGTCGGATTGTGGCGTTCCGCCATAAACATCCAGACTCTCTCCGTGAACTCCATTTAAATACCAACTTTCCGATTTATGATCTTTAAAAGCTTCCACATTCCAGTCAATGCCGATATTAATCAGATACATGTTTGGATTAATGGCTTTGGCCTCGCGCGCTCCCGGAGAACCGTTAGCGACCAAATCAAATTTGGCATACCATTCGGCAGGTGCCGTTCCAAAATGTAAAAATGAACGCCGAGGATAGCAAGCCCCTTTTGCCGAATTCCAGCAAGTACGCGCGATCGGATCGCTCGCAGTTGATTGTCCGACAACTCGTCCAACTTGTACGTCTTTATTTATATAAGCATAAAAACTATCTGAAATTAAAGCTGTTAAACCGATAAAATCACAAATCAAAAATCCAATCGCAATAAAACTTATTACCGCCAAAGATAAAGTTATATAAGCATAAGTTTCTTTTGGATGAAAAAATGCCATACTATTAAAATTATTTAATTCTTTATTTTTTATTCTTTATTTTATTATACCATACTTTCCTTATTTCAATATCAATGTCATATTGTAAATAAGTTGATTGAAATTTATTCAAAAGGCATTTGTTCCGCTTTTTGTACATCTAATTCCAGCTGGGTCCCCAAACCGGCTTGTTCATAAAGCTGCTTAAACAAGTCATGACATTGTTTGACTGAAAATTCAAATGTGTTCGCGCAAGATTTATTTGTTTGCATGGCCATTGATATGTCTTCAACTAACTTTTGCGCCCATCCGGCCCACTGGTTGTTGATACAGATTTTGATTATGGATTCAATATTACTAAGAAAAATTTTTGGCCGGTTTTTGCTGATTTGTGATATTTGTTCCATCAAATTTTGCTCCTGGTCGCATTTTTCATAAATTCCTTTAAATTCATCAACGCACCTAAGAAAATATTCTGGCGCGGTTCGACCGATTTGCGATAGCTTTCCAGCCAATTGGGGCAACAGACCGTGTTGTTCATAAAAATCTTGGCAACTTACGGCTGTTACAATAAAATGGAACGGGTCTCCTTTAATCTCTTCATCTAACATGTTGTCCATTTCCTTTATCTTATCTATTATTCTTTGGGCTTCCAGCCTTTGTTGTTCTAATTTTAGTTGTTCATCTCTTTTAATCTTTTCTTGTTTTTCAAACTTTATCTGTTTGATGGCGTTTTCTGAATTAACAGTAATTGGTCTAAATCCCATACTCCAATCTCCCATAACAGGATCTTCCACTTCAATGCGTATTACAAAAAACCCCGCGCTGTCATTAACAAAATGACCCTCATCGGAAGTTACTTGCATGCATAGCACTCTGTATTTTCCATATTTGTAATCTGGTTCAAGGGCAATGAGTTTCCCTGTCATATTATCAATCGCAAAAACAACAACCGACTTATCATTAAATTCCCATGCATGCACAACGGCTCCTGCTTCAGAAATTGGGAAATATTTATCTATTGATGAACCTTGGCTGGATTTTAAATTTTTCTCCAAACTCATGCAACAATGAACACCGGATTTAATGACAATAGTGTCTTTAAAAATTAATTCCAGGCCGTTTGTGTATTCTTGAAGTCGTGGATTGTTTTGTATTATTTGTTCTTCGGCTTCGCCAATAAGATTTCGCTGTTCCTCATTCTGGATGATTTCTTTGGCAGATGTTGTTGTTTCCGGTAGTGTTGATTGTTTAGAAAGACCGCTAGAACTATCAGCATATGCGTCATGACTGCGATGTCCGCTGTCTGTGCCAAACGTCAGTCCGCTATCACTGCCGTCGTCTGCACTAGTCTGGCCGGCCTCGAATCCAACAGCGCCGTGCAAGGCAGTGGCGACACCGACGACGAGTGCCATAACGATAGCCATGCATACTCTTGGGCTTAGCCCTTTTTGCTCCAAATAAGAACTAAATCTGGTTATTAGCTTATTTCTCTCCCGCAAATTTTTTTTTCCGGCGGCAATCTCCGCCATCATGCCGCGGGTTCGCGGATCGGCCAGAACAGCCAGGCCGCGGTGGGTAACCAATTGTTTCAGCTTGAGATTTTCAATAATATCATTGAGATGGAAAGCTACTTCAGGCATGACAACTTCATGAAAATCGCTATTATAAGCAAGCTCATTTTGTAAAGCAAAAAGTTTTTTCTTTAAATTTTCAAGTTCATCATCAATATGGTCTGTTCCTTGTTTTTTTTGTTGTATCTCAACTTGTTCTGCGACTACTTCTATTATTTCCTCAAGATTTTCCACCATAGCCAAGGCGTTATGATATTGATATACCAAAAATTCTTTTTTATCTGCAAATGTGACATATGCCTTACCGGAATCATCACGGTCCTCGGCTCTTACCTGGTAGTATTTTTTTTGCAATTCTAAATCTAAAGGTTCTGTTTCAGAAAAGTATTTTTTCATTTGGCTGTGGCAATTTTTGTAGAGGAACTCGGCTGCTGTTTTGTTTATGTCGGTTGTTTTGAGATCAGGGTTGATAATATTTTGTAATTTATTGTGCCACTGCCTGACCTGGCGTGAAAGATAATTGACTCTATCAGCGGTTATTTCTTTATAAAGACGCTCAATAGCCCGTGCTTTTTGTTTGGTTACCATGTCATTAACCTCTGGCGTGACAGTTACTTGTTGGCTGTGATGTCTGCCTAACGCGGTGTCATTAGACCAATATTCTTTAGCTATTTCGATGGCCGTATCTTCTGTCGTTCGTGGTTCAAATAACGGAGCGTCTGTATTATTAATAGTTTTTTTAAGTTGTGTTTGCAATAATTCAGGAGTGGCTTTTTCAAGTCGTGCCTGGCCAGCGCCCTGTAGGGCAGACTCCGGAGAGTACTTGGCGTTTACTTTAACAATAGATGGCCGCTCGTGTTTTTTGCCAAAAAATTCACAAATACCAATGCTTAATTTCCCCAACCAGCTTGATTTTATCGGGGGCTGTTCTGGTTGTGAATCGGCGGTAAAAAAAACATTTCGCAATTTACGGATTCTTTCCGCATCTTGTTCGGCTGTTTGATTCACTTGTTTTGCCGGCTCTTCTTGTTTGATTATGGTTTTAAATGGGGAAGCGGCATGTGGCGCTTCAACTGGCGATCGTCGTTTTTCTGATCCTCGGTTTGTTTCAAAATTAATCATATCTTGAGTATCAATAAGTTAAAATAAATTCTTTCTACATTAATTAGAACATATTAATTATAACATAAAACTTTTATTTTGGTTATACTAACATTCCGTTAACGCGCCCACTGATCGCAAATTGATTCAACGTGTAGTTTTAGATTAAAACACCTGTTTAACATACAAAAAAGCAAGCAATTCAAGCACACGCGCGCGTCCACCAAAAATCCCCCACAGAAAACTGCGAGGGATTTTTGGTTTTTATAATTAATTTATTTCGTGTTAAATTGTTAGATTCAATTTTTTTAATAATATTTCTCTTAGAATTCCAAAAATTGTAAGATCTGCGCCAATTTCGTTTGCATAATTGTTCTTTATGCCATCTAAAGTCCTAATTGCATTGCCGCCTTCAGTAAAACTAAAGCGTCTGGAATCCGGCCCTGTCCTGAATTTAAATGTAGATCTCTCATTAAGGGATACTGTAAAAGTTTTTTCACCAGTCTTATCATCACTATCTACTGATATTTTATTTAAATCAACATACTTTTCAACCCAACCACTGACTTTTTGATAATCAGAAATATCATTTTCAAAATATTTAATCAATTCATCTAGTTGTTCTTGTGACAGCCCGGAACCTGGATTTAAAGAACCAGATTCATCCAAATATTCATTTTCTTGTAAGTATTTATTTAAATCAGAAACACTTAAGACATCTCCTGATTTTACTAAACCGGGGATACTATTTTTTAGTTTTTGGATAGATGTGATTTTTTCAGATGTCTTTTCTTTTTCAGGTATTATTGACCCACCGTCTTTATTGCCCGCTGTTTTGATGCCGCTTTTTTTTTCATTTTCATTCAGACTATCTCCACCGTCTGCATCTCTGCCATCTGTTTTAGGATTGTCCATATCAAGATCAAGGAACTTTTTGTTGCTATGATTCGTAAATAGAGTCGGGTCTAGCTCGTCATTATCTGGATCCAAACCACTGCCACTATCACTTTCAGTACCCGGAATAGCTGCACCAGGATCAATTTCCAGCTGGCTTCCCGGCTGTATCATGCTACCTTTAGTTACATTTTCTGTTTTTGCTTTAGTTGCGCATCCAAACTTTTTATATTCTTTTATATTGTTGTCAAATCTATTTACACATAAAATAGATAGCCCAACAGCAACTATTATTTTTTTACTATGTTTACGAAACCCTTCCATAGATAAAAAAGCAGACTTTTCTTTTAAATTTTTTTTTGTTTTGAATTCCATAATATCTTTTTTTAAATCTAGTAAATATTATTCGTCTTTATTTATTTCAGTTAATTGAAAAAGGTTATTGTCAGGGTCTTTAAAGTGGATGTATTGGAACATGCCAAAATCTATTACATCTCCGATAAATTCAACGCCTTTCTTTTCCAAGCTCTGGCGCGT
>PEXX01000031.1:6118-6260 GCA_002778965.1 Candidatus Kuenenbacteria bacterium CG08_land_8_20_14_0_20_37_23
AAGCTCTGGCGCGTGCCTGCTAAATTTTCCACCACCCAGCCCGGGACAATACGACCTTTGCCCGCGAGCGTTTCCGCGCTTTCCACCAGAATAAAAGATAATTTTTCATCAGCCGTAAGAAGAATGCTGAAAGCGTTTTTTA
>PEXX01000040.1:0-486 GCA_002778965.1 Candidatus Kuenenbacteria bacterium CG08_land_8_20_14_0_20_37_23
GTGGATTTGAGATTTTTATTAAGAAAAAATTTTATGAATATTTTAGATGATATTAAGGCAATTAAAAAATTGGACAAATCCAATATGCTTGGATCAATTGATCTGTTGCATCAACAGGTTGCGCAGGCATGGCGTGAAACCAAGGGCATTAAGCTGCCGGCCAGTTATAGAAAAATAAACAAAGTGGTGATTAATGGCATGGGCGGTTCTGGGCTGGGAGCGCACATCATCCAGTCATTGTATTTTAATGAGCTCAAAATTCCATTAGCCAATATCCACAGCTATGATCTGCCCGGCATAGTGGATAAAAACACTTTATATATTATATCAAGTTATTCAGGCGAGACCGAAGAGCCGCTGGCGGCTTTTAGTCAAGCCAAAAAAAAGGGGGCTAAAATTTTGGGAATTACGACTGGCAAAAAATTAGGAGAATTAATTTCTAGCGGGAAGGTTATCGGTTATCTGTTTTCGCCTAAATACAATATC
>PEXX01000040.1:497-18237 GCA_002778965.1 Candidatus Kuenenbacteria bacterium CG08_land_8_20_14_0_20_37_23
CTGTGATCAACCAAGAATTGGCATAGGTTATTTAGTCGCTGGGTTGCTGGGTCTTTTACGTCAATTCAGAGTTATACAAATTAGCGACCAAGAGATATTTAGGGCGGTTCTTTTTTTGAAGAAAAAGAAAAAAAGATTTGGAGCTAAAAATGTTTTAAGGAGCAATATTGCAAAGCAGGTTGCGCTGGCTATTAAAAATAAAATTCCAGTGGTTGTGGTAGCTGATTTTTTGGCTGGTAATGCCCATTTAATGGCGAATCAGATTAACGAAAATGCCAAGAATTTTTCTAATTATTCAATTATTCCAGAAATGAATCATCATTTAATGGAAGGTTTGGCCAACCCGAAAATAAATGGTAAAAATTTGAAATTTATATTTATTGAATCCGTTTTTTATAATAAAAAGAATCAAGAGAGAATTGAAATAACCAAAAGAGTTTTGAGCAAAAACAAAGTGGGCTATGTAAGTTGCCGGCTAGCAGGAAAAACAAAATTAGAGCAATCTTTCGAAATGCTTTCATTTGGGTCATACGTGAGTTTCTATTTGGCAATGTTAAACAATATAAATCCCGCGCCTGTTCCATGGGTAGATTATTTTAAGAAAGAATTAACGCGCGCACCATTAATTAATAAAACATGAGGTTGGATTGCAAACCCAAAAATAGTAATTGTCTTAAAAATAAGTCTTATATTTATTTTATTTTATTTTTTGTTGTGCTTAGTTATTTTTTGTGGTTAAATTCAACTGCAGTTTTTCCTGATCCAGATTCTTTTTATCATGCCGCAATTGTTGAGCTTATGAGCAACAGTGGCGTTATTAAGGATTTTGACTGGTTGCCATTGACCACCCTGAATGAGGTATATGTTGATCATCATTTTCTCTATCATCTAATTTTAGTCCCGTTAGTTTTATTTTTAAATCCGTTAGTCGCGATGAAATTGAGCGGAGTAATTTTTGCCAGCTTGGCAATTATTTTTTTCTACTGGTTTTTGCGGCGGCATAAAATTAGATATAGCTTGATTTATCCTTTAATCCTCATCTGCAGCCACCAGTTTATTTTCAGAATGAATTTAGCAAAAATACCGTCGTTATCTTTAATTTTTCTGCTGATATTTTTGTATTGTCTTTTTCGGCGCGAAGATAAATGGTCTTGGCGGATATTTATGATTTGTTTTTTTTACGTTTGGCTGTACGGTGGATGGGTGATAATGGCTGGAATCGGATTAATTTATTGGTTCATCAGTGGAATATACGCATGGTACAACAAGAAAGAGGGCAATATATTAGCTGTTAGATATTATATATTAGATATTGCGAGGGTCTTGTTCAGTAGGCTAAACATTAAGTTGTTATTGAATATTATGAGCGGTTTTATTTTTGGTTTGGTTATTAATCCGTATTTTCCTAAAAATTTATTATTTTACTGGCAGCAGACGATCAAAATAGGTCTTATCAATTATCGAGAAATCATCAGCGTTGGAGGCGAGTGGTATGGATTCAATATAGTTGACCTGATAGGTACTGATGTTTTTGTTTTTATCCTGCTTGTGGTAAGCATCGGCTTCTTTTTTTTAAATCTTAAAAAACAGAATGTTAAAAACTGGACATTATTTTTTGTTGTGATCATTTTTTTCTTTCTAACGGTTAAATCAAAGAGGAATATAGAATATTTTGTACCATTGAGCTTGATTTTTAGCGCATTTACAATAGATTCCATTTTAGACAAGAATAAAATGATTCGCTGTAAAAATTGGATTAAAGATTTTGTTGATAAAAAGAAATTTTTGGCTGTTTTGCTTGCTATTTTAACCATACTACAAATACCAATTATCGTTGGATTTAATTACGTTGGGTTAAAGAGGGCTCTTGGCCAAGGCTATAATTTTAATCAATTTTATGGAGTTGCTCAATGGCTGGCCGATAATACTATCCAAGGAGATATAGTTTTTCATGATGATTGGTCTTATTGGTCTGTATTATTTTACCGTAATAAAAGCAATCGATATATTATCGGCCTTGATCCAACATTTATGTATTTACAGGATCATAATAAATATTGGTTATGGCATGACATTACTCTGGGAAAAGTCAGCGGCGATGTTTGTAAAAAAATTAAAGATGAATTTGGGGCGGCATACGTACTGGTTAGAAAGGAAAATAAGATAATGGTGGATAATATTGAGAAAGATAAGGCATGTGTTAAGGTTTATAGTGATAACGAGGTTGATGTTTACGCGATTAATGTATGATTACTATTGTTTTGCCGGTTTATAATGAGGAGCCTATACTCAAAGAAAATACTTTGAGGCTTTTTAAATTTTGCAAAGACAAGATGGAAGATTGCTGGCAAATAATTATTGCCGACAATGCGTCAGACGATGAAACGCAGGAAATTGGAGAGAATTTAGCGGGCGAATATCAGGAGATTAAATATTTTAGGACTAATCAGCGAGGTAAAGGTGGAGCTGTTTTGCGGGCGTGGAAAAAGTTTCCCAGTGATATTTATGTGTATATGGATGTTGATTTGTCTACAAATTTATGCGCCTTGCCGGAATTAATCCAAGGAATTAGAAATAGTAATGACATCGTTGCGGGCTCCAGAATGGTTGCTGGCGCTCAAGTGGAGAGACCACTCACTAGAAAAATTTTTTCATACGGGTTGAGATTTATTTTGAAAATTTTTTGCCGGCTTAAAACCCAAGATGCGCCATGCGGTTTTAAAGCCGTTAACACAAAGATTATAGACAAAATCGTGCCGCAAATTCAGAATAAGCAGTGGTTTTTTGACACCGAGATGCTTATCTTGGCTGAAAGGCAAGGGTTTAGCATCAAAGAAATACCGGTGCAGTGGACAGAAGCGAGTAATAAAAAAAGAAAAAGCGGAGTCGGGATTGTACCAGTAATGTGGGAATATTTAAAAAATATTTATAGGATGAAAATAAAGGCAAAATAGAAGCGTCAAAATTATTTTTTTATTAGAGTTTTTAAATTGGCAATTATTTTTTTGAAATAAAAATTTCAGTTATGTTTATCAAATTTTATAAAAATAGATGTGATCTTTTGGGAAAAATTTTGAAAAGCAATTTACACAATTATATTCCATATAAATTAAATTACGCGGTGACCTATTGTTGTAATTCAAGATGCAATATTTGTAATATTTGGCAACGAAAGCGCAGTTTGCATAATGAGTTAACTTTATTTGAGATTAAGAAATTTTTCCAAATAAATAAATTTTCGTGGTTAAGTTTGACTGGCGGCGAGCCGTTCCTGTCCCAGCGCTTGGTAGATATAGTTAAATGCGCCAGTGAATTTTTGCCATTGGAGATTTTAAATATTCCAACCAATGGCTTGATCTCTGACGAGATTGTAGAAAAAAGTGAACAGATTATTAAATATCAAATTCCATATACTGTGATCACGGTTAGTTTGGACGGCTTGCATGATAATTATTTGAATATTAGGGGAATAGATGGTTTTAACCAAGCATTGGAGACCTATGTTCGACTTTATTATCTTGGCCGCAAATATAAAAATTTTAAGACTTATATTGCTTATACCATCAGCCCGCTCAATGTTGGTTTGTTAAGGGATTTTGTTAATGATATCCATTGCCGTCTTGCCAAAAATAATATTGATTTCAATCTGAGCAATATTCACTTAAATGTTTATCAAGATTCGGATTATTACACTCAAATTAAGTTAGCTACGGATGAGCAGCATAATTTTTATAGTCAGGCCGTTAAAGAGATAGAGTGGTATTTAAAACACCGGGAGATATTTAATTTGTTTGATTTTATTGAGAAAGAATATGTAAAATTTTATAAGATATTTTTACAAGGCAATAGATTGCCAATTCAATGCTTAGCCGCGCGATCATCTTTCTTTCTGGATCCATACGGCAATCTTTATCCTTGTATTAACTATCTGACCAAAATTTGCAGTCTTCATGACATAAATTTTGATTTAGGGCAGATTGACAACTTGCTTTTAAAAAAATTAAGAAATATAATTGATCAAAATAATTGTCCGCGTTGCTGGACATCTTGTGAAGCATCCCAATCCATTTTAGGACAATTAATTAAGCTAGTTTTATAATATGTTTACGCTAAAAGTTTTTTTGGAAAATCATCGGAGTTTTTTTCAAAGAATATTTTTTTTATTTTGTCTGATGGTTTTTTTATGTTATCTCTATTTTAGCTCGTCATTTATTTATCCATTTTCTATAGAATTTGGCGAAGGGTTGGTTGTTTATTTATCTCAACAATTTGCTGATAGTTTTTCTTTTCATGCACTTTATTCGCCTTTAGCCGTAGAGCCATATGTGGCTAACCCTTATCCGCCTTTATATTTTATAATATCTGCTCCTTTTGTACGGCTAATTAATTTTTCTCCTTTTATTATTGTCCGCCTAATATCAATTTTGTTTTTAATTGGCGCCGCATTGGTTATCTATTGTATATTAGATATAATTAATGTAAATAAAAGCCTTAGTATTGCCGGCGCCTTGTTGTTTTTGTTGTCATCCAATATTTCATCTTGGGGTCACCTAGCTAGAGTTGATATAATGGCTTTGTTTTTTTCTTTGCTTAGTTTTTTTTATCTTTTGCGCCAGAAAAATCATTTTTGCTTAACATTCGCCTTGTTGGCAATATTCACCAAGCCAACCTTTCTATCGGTTTGGTTAATCTGTTTTTTTAGCCTTATATTTTTAGAGAGATTAAATATGCGCAAGATATTGCAAATTGCTTTAGTTAATTTAGGGATTGGACTTTTTATGTTTATTGGTTTAGATATCATTACCGGCGGCAGTTTTGTTGAAAATGTTATATCAGCTAATTTACTAAGGTATTCTTTTGAATCCGTTTTTAATAATTTTTTATTTTTTATAATTACATGGCCTGGCATCCTTTTTATATTTTTATTATTTTTTATTTTTTTCTTCTATTCAGATTGGAAAAGTTATTTACGAATCGCAAATCATAAAATAATTTTTTGGTATTTTATTTTGTCTTTAGTCTTAAACCTAATATTGTCAGGTAAAGCAGGATCGTCTTATAATTTTCTTCTCGAGCCGCATGCCATTTTTTTACTGTTAGTTATGAGTCTTTTGTTGTTCGTTTGGCAAAAGCGGAAATCATCATCATTATTATTTTGGGGCACGTTAGTTTTTGTGGCGGCTTCCGTTGTTGTTTCTCTCTTTTATGGTAGTATATTAACATGGCAGTTAATAAGAGCTACGCCTTATAACTCAACGGTTTTTGTTGATTCTATTGGTTTAGAAGCCATATTAACCAGTCGGCAAGGTGATTATTTAAGCGATAATCCTGATTTTGCATTTTTGGCTAAATCCGGGCAGAGGTTTTTTATGGTTGACAGTTTTCTTTTTTCAACACTGGCTAAAATTGGCAAATGGGATAGCAAACCAATCATTGCCAAAATAGCCGATAAAGAATTCAAAGCTATTTTATTAGATAATACAGAAATAGAAGATAAGATAAATGATCCATTTTATGAACGTTTACCGCAAGAGGTTTTGCTTGAGATTAAAGAAAACTACAAACTACATTTAACTATGGCTAATAAATTTTTTTATCTCCCCAATTAAATTAGTATTTGTGGAGTTTTTTCTTTGAACAATATGCTTAGTAATTTGGTTAAATCAATCTTAAACTCAAAAATTTTTTTATTTTTGCTATTCTTGATTATAGCTGTTTGGCTGGTTGCCATACCTTTGAAAAATATAGGTTCGGTATTGCCTTCAGGCGGTGATCCTTATTTGGTTACTTATATCTGGTCATGGGAGATGCGCCAGATACCAATAGACATTGCGCGGCTGTTTGACGCTAATATCTTTGCGCCTTTTAAAAATACGCTGGCTTTTACCGAGCATATGCTGGGTTCCTTAATTTTGGCTTGGCCAATATTTTTAATTAGTAAAAATATTGTCTTAACTTTTAATTTGGTCTCGCTCTTAAGCTTTGCCATCGCCGGCCTGGGCATGTATTTATTGGCTTATTATTTGAGCAAAAACAAGTTGGCGAGTTTAGTCGCGGCTTTTATTTATGCTTTCGCGCCTATCAAAATTCACCATTTGGAGCATATTAACCTAAGCGGCATGTGGCTGCCCTATTTTTTCCTATCTTTAGAAAAGTTTTTTAATAAACAGACCTGGAAAAACAGCTGGCTTTTATTTATTTGCGCCATGCTGGTATTTTTGAATGCCATGCAATATTTTTTATTTTTGCCGCTGGTAATTATCTTATTTTTCTTGAAAAATATTTTGGCCAAGCGCTTTGTTTTTAGCAGAGATGTTTTGATTAAATTTTTTATTTTTATTTTATTTTTTTTAGTCATTGCAATTCCTTTGTATCTTCCTTATTTGCAAATTCAGCACGAGCTTGGTTTTAAAAGAGATATACGGACCATTGAGGGTTTGTCCCCGGATTTAGCGGACTATTTTATCAGTCCTTTTTTCTATAAATATTTTTACCCCTCTCTTTTCGGGGAATGGGCGATTGGGCCTGGACTATTCGTCATTTTTTTATTGTTAGCGGCAAGCATTTATATTTACAAAAAGACCGGCGCATTTCAGGACTATCTCATTTACTATTTAATTGGCCTGATTGCTTTTTTGTTTTCTTTTGGTTATTTTATTCAATTTACCAGAGCTGATCCATCCGGTTTAGTCGGGCCCTGGGCGTTTTTTTATCATTTTATCCCCGGTTTTGACGGCGTCAGGGCGATTGGCCGTTACAGTATTTTTTTACTGTTGTCTGCCGCAGTTATCATTGCCATTGGCTTGTCCGCATTGTTTAAACAAAAAATTCATAATTTTAAAAAAAGAATTATTTTGACTTTAGCGCTGATTGTTTTATTATTGCTTGAATTCAGCTATGTTCAGCCGATAAAATATATGCCAGTGTCAATAGGAACTCCGCTTATTTACGATTGGCTTAAAAATCAAAGCGAGGCTAATATTTATTTAGAAATGCCTGCCGCCGAAAATTATTTTTCACAGGATTTTGATTCTTTTTATACTTTTTACGCCGGCCGCCATTTTAAAAAAATAGTTAATGGTTACAGCGGTTATGCTCCGTCAGCATATGAAAGGCTGAACGGCGAACTAGTGCATTTTGATATGGGCGATATTCAATTGATCAAAGATTACGGAGCAACGCATATTATTTTTCATTTTGATTATTATCCGCGGAATTTTAAAGAGCGCACGATGAAAGAGTTAGAGAAAAGCAAAAAAGCAAGATTGATTAAATCAGCGGCTAATGACTATGTTTATGAAATATTATGATTAACAATTTGATTAAATCTATCACAAAAAAGGAATGGCTATTTTTCATTGGCATAACTGTTTTCGTAATTTTTTTAACCACTGTACCGTATATTTATGGCTGGTATAAAGCTCCGGACAGCCATCTTTATCTGGGTTTGCACTCTTTAACTTCCGGAGATACTTATGTCTATTTTTCATGGATGGAGCAGGCAAAGCATGGCGATTTTCTAGCCGAAGATTTATATACCGGGGAAGATCAGAATAAAATAATATTAAATGGCTTTTGGGCACTTGAGGGCTGGCTCGCCAGATTGACAGGCTTGTCCAATATTTGGATTTTCCAGTTGAGCCGCATATTTTTGGCAGTTATTTTTTTATTTATTTTATATCTGCTGGCCGTCTATTTTTGGCAGGATGTCTTGTGGCGCAAGATATTTTTTGTGTTTATGTGTTTTGCTTCCGGTTTTGGTTTTTTTATTTCTCTTTTTTTGCCGAATAGCGATTATATCAATGGCATATATAATTGGCCGCTGGATATTTGGGCGCCGGAAAGCAATAATTTTTTGACGATGTTTCAGTCGCCGCATCTGATTGCTTCCACGACTCTGATCGTTTTAATTCTATTTTTCGGTTTTTTAGCGTACGATAAAAACAACTTTAAATACAGTATCATTGCCGGAATAATGGCTTTATTTCTTTTTGAGTTTCATCCTTTCCATATGCCGACTATTTTTGGCGTTTTAGGCGCGTATTTTATATTTGAGTGTATTAGACAAAAAAAAGTCGTGACAAACCATTTGAAACATTTTTTGATTTTTTCTTTTCTGAGTTCGCCGTCCATTTTTTATTATTTAATTCTTAGCCGCTATGATTTTGTGACGCAGATCAGGACGTGGCAGAATGTATGCTTGAGCCCGGTGTTGTGGATAGTTTTTATCAGTTATGGGCTTATTTTTATTTTGGCAGTTTATGGAATTTGTATGATAATCAATTTGAAAAAATTCAACGGTATAAATGCTTTTTTAATAATCTGGTTAGTAATTCAATTTTTACTTTTATATATTCCTCTGCCATGGCAAAGAAGATTAATGCAAGGACTTCAGATACCTATGATTATTCTAGCAGTTTTCGGACTTTATTATCTCTATCATTATTTAAAAAATAAGTTATCTTTCAGAAATTTTGATTTTTGGGTTAATAACAAATATCTATTGATTATTTTATTTGTTTTTTTTATGACATCATCAAATATATATAATCTAGTTAGGGATTTTGGTATTTTTAATCAGGGATATAAATCGTTTTATATTTCCGAGGACAGGAACGACGCTTATCTGTGGATGAAAAACGAAACTACGGTTGATGACACAATTCTAACCGACTTACATGATGGCGATATTATTCCCGGAAGAATCGGCAGAAAAATTTTTGTTGGGCACGCAGTTGAAACGCTATTTTTTATTAGTAAGGCCCAGACCATGGCTTGGTTTTTTGGCACAAATAATTTAGATGAGAAAAAGCAGGGTTTTTTGGAGTACAACAAAATTGCTTATGTATTTTTCACTCCGGAAACTGATGATCTGGGAGATTTCAAGCCAGAGGAAAAGGAATATTTAGAAATAGTTTATAAAAACAAAGAAGTGCAGATATATAAAGTGTTATTGAGTAATTAGTTTGAGATGAAATATTTTTCCCATTATGCTTAAATGTATTGTTATTCCTACTTATAATGAAAGCGAAAACATAGTTGAGCTGGTTAAAGCAATTTTTAGTTTGTCAATTACTGATTTGCATATTGTTGTTGTAGACGACAATTCACCAGACGGCACTGGCAGAATTGTAAGCGAACTGGCGCGCGAATATCCGCTGACAGTCATCAATCGCAAGGGAAAACTTGGTCTTGGGTCAGCGTATGTCGCCGGTTTTAAAAAAGCTTTTGAAATGAAAGCGGGTCTTATTTTTGAGATGGATGCCGATTTTTCTCACAATCCTCGGGATATTCCACGTTTATTAGAAGAGATTAGTCAGGGCAATGACGTGGTAATTGGTTCGCGTCGAGTTTTTGGCGGAAATGTTTTGGGCTGGAATACGAGACGCAATTTTCAAAGTAAGTGCGCCATGCTGTTTGCCAGATTTATGCTTGGTTTGAAAACAAAAGATATTACAGCTGGTTTTAGGTGTTTTAGATCAAGTGTTTTAGAAAATATAGGCTTGGAAAAAATAACAAGCAACAGTTACGCTTTTCAAGAAGAGGTGGTTTATTTGTGTGAAAAAAATGGATTTAAAGTAAAAGAAATACCAGTGACATTTATTGATAGACAGTATGGGAAATCAAAACTTGGAGTTAAAGATATTTTGGAATTTTTTTGGACTATTTTTAGATTAAGATTTAAAAAATAGATGAAATTTAAAAAAACAATCTTAATTTTATTACTCATAATATTCATCGCTATGCTTTTTAGGTTGTCGGCTGTTTTAAGCAGTAAGAGTTTTTGGTTTGACGAAGTGGTGAGTATTGAGATTGCCAAGAAGGGGATTATTGAGAGCTGGCAATATTTGAAGTGGGAAAATAATCCGCCATTGCATTATTGGTTTCTGCATTGGTGGATAAAGTTATTTGGCGCATATGAAATTCCCGCGCGCTTGTCCTCTCTTTTATTTAGTATTTTTGGTGTAATAGCAATATATTTTTTAGGCAGAAAGCTTATTAGCAGAAGGGTCGGGTTGATTGCGAGTTTTTTGATTGCAATTTCCGTTTTGCATATATCATTGTCTCAAGACGCTAGAATGTACCCAATGCTTTTCTTTTTTGCGATTGTTTCCTGCTATTATTTTTGGGAAATAATGCACGGAAGAAGAAATAGAATCAATTGGTTTTTGTATATACTCTCTACGGTTTTAGCTTATTATACGCATATTCTCGGTTTGTTTTTATTTGTCATACAGAACATTTATTTTATTTATAAGCACTATTTTTTGCCAAAGGATAGAGAAATAAAAAAGTTGTGGATATATTCCCAGGCTGTATCAGTTGGTTTATTTTTACCATGGTTGTATTTTTTTATAATCAAAGCAATTATACTTTTAAATGGTTCAGCCTGGTATTTTCATACTTCTGGCGGAGGATTTTTCCTTTTGGAAATACCGAGAGGTTTTTTATTTTTAGGAGCCGAATCGCCTATAATTGAGTTTGTCGGTTTAATATTTTTTGGAATTTTTTTGACGTATAGTTTAGTCAGAGTAAAAGAGTGGTCAGCCGAACGCATGGAATTTAAAGTGGAATTTACGATTCAGCCAGCGACAGTTTTTTGTTGGTTGATTTTTTTAGTTCCTTTAATGGCAGGTTTTATTATTCAGTTATGGGTAATAAAATACTATGCCATTTCGTCTATTGGTTTTTTTCTACTAGTAGCAACAGGAATTTCAAATTTGAAAATCGTAAATAAATATAGATTCGCGTTGATTTGTATGATTTTTATGATGTCTTTGCCTTATAACTTTATCGCAATTACAAGTTACGGCCAGCACCAATGGGCCAATGCCGCGGACTATGTTTTGAGTAAGGAAAAAATAGGAGATAAAATATTTATTCCCGCTTTTATCTATAAGTTGCCTTTTGATTATTATTATAAAGGCAATGTGGAAGTAATTGGTTATGAACCGCTAGGGCTTGAGAGTGATTTATTGTTTAAGACAGTAAAATACAATTGGTGTCCTATTATTAGTAAAGAAAATATGCCGGATATCGGAGAAGTTATTGGCAATGCGCAGAGAGTGATTGTAATTTATTCTGGCACGATAGCTATTATGTACAAAACCGATCTTGTTTTGGATTGGTTTACGGAAAACGATTGGGATCTTGAAACTAGGGAAGAGTTTGGCGGTTTTGCCAATCTGGCAGTGTTAATATTTAGGAGACCTGGCGATGAATAAGCCAAATAAGTCTATGTGATTTTTAGTGAGTTTTGTCAGCGTTTTAATTTAGTTTAATTTTTTCTCCGATTTGCATTGCCTTATCAATCACCAATTTAGTATTTCTTAAAGCGTCTATTTCCACGCCTCCATAGAGCTTGACTAGACTGATGTGAATTTCAGGATTTTCAAGCTGGGGATCTTTTTCTATTGGCAACCAATAATTCGCGGAAATTATTTCATCCGGCTGCCAGTGGCTGGTTGGATATGTATATGCCAAAGGTAAAATAATTGATGAATCGCTAAATTCTACTTTCAGATGATAATTGTCTTGCTGGCGGCTTAAAGATTGAAAAGACAGAGTGATCAATACTTCGCCATTCTCTACGGCTTTTGTTGTTGTATGATATTCTGTTAATGCGATTCTATCTGCCAAGAGGTTGGTCAGTTGCTTGTCGTTGGTGGTCGGTTGGCTGTTGATAGTATATAATTTTATTGCGCTGGCATAGTTTTTTTTCAACACAGCACTATTGCCGACTACTCTGACTATGCCGTAATTTTTAAGCAGACCTGTCAGCCGCTCATATCCCCGATCGTAGTTTGGTTTTGCCCAGGTGAGATGAGAGAGATGCACATCATAGCTGATTAAATCGTCGAAGTTTATAATGACATATTCTGGCTCTGCTTCCATAATATATGCTTCGGCGCTAAATTGTTGTTGCCCGAGAAAATAGTAATGCATGGCATATATTTGCCCGCGGCTTGATAGCTTTGGCAAGAAATCATAGCTGGCAAGAATAGCCGCATCGTCAGGTATGGTGTTGATCGTTTTTTTAATTTCCAAAGCGCTTGGATTATATATTTTTTTTATGCCGTTCCAAGGCCCGAGAGTAAAAAGCGTAAGTAGATTGGCAAAAACTAAAAGGACAACTAGAAGATATTCGGATTGTAAATTTTTATATATTGCGGCTTGAAGTTTTTTAAAACCATAAATAAAAGAGACTATTAATCCTGGTAAAAACAGAGCGCTGTAATGGGTCTGCCACACTAGTGCTCCGCCGCCGCTGGCCGAAAGTGTTATTTGGGCGCAAGGCACAAGGCACAGCAGTAGATATTTTGGTTTTAAGAGAGGCAAGCACAAAAATGGCAGGAGTAGGCCGAGAATCATTTCAAAATTAGCTATGGTGGCAATATGTTTTAACACAAGTATAAAATTTGCGCTGTTCATCCAGGAATAATAATAAAGGAAAGGAGAAAAATTTGACGGAGAATAGGAAGCAATCAACTGTAATGAGAAAAAATAATAAGCTGTCGACAATAATGGAAGCGTTAACCAAATAAGGCGAGAATCTGATAATAGTGGAATTGTTTTTTTGCGTCTGTATAAGAGCTGTTTGATGAAGATGATTATGGCAAAAATTAACATGATAAAAACAACATCTTCTCGGATGGCAAGGCAGACAAAGAAAGAGATAAAAAAGCGTAGGAACCGGAGAATTTGTGTATTTTGATCGGATTCTAATTTCAAATAGACATAGAATGTCCACAAAAAAAAGAAAGGCAATAAGGAAATAAAATGGAATTCATGCAAGTTGACATTATGTGTTAGCGGATTCACGAGCCACACGAGCGATAGCAGTAGGGCAAGAATTTTTTTTTCTTTCTTAAGGATGAATAATGAAATTTTATAAATAGGCCAAGCCGTGAGAGCCAAAAAAACAGTTTGTAAAATAAGGAGAGTTAAGGGTGATTGGTAAATGCTGTAAAATGGCAAAAGCAAAAATAAAATTGGCGTGAAATGGTCGCCAATGTATGAATGGCCTTGGATTGACGACCAAAAAGCGTTACCGTGGAGCGTGTTATAAAAGACATTATTAATAATTGCCAGGTCAAGGGCATTATAGAGAAAGTTGTTGTATTTGAGAATACATATTGCAGACAGGATGATAATATAAAGAATAATAAAAGTCCAGAGCAGTTTTTGGATATTGTTTTCAATAAAATTAAGGAATTTGTTTTGCTGAACGTGCATGAGTTTATTATAGCTAATAACAGGATTAATTCAAAAATCCAGATATTAAATCTGGATTTTTGATGACGACACTGAGATAATTATATCCGATTTGGTGTTCTGGCTGTATCTCATATATTTTGAATTTTTTAAAAATATCGGCTCGAACCATATTTTGCGGAATCGCCAATTCATTTTTACACCCAAAATTGAATACGAATTAGTCGCCGAGCGAAGCGAGGCGAACCAAAACCCTTTGACTTTTCCTTTCTGGTGCGGACGGAGGGAATTGAACCCTCATAGCCTTGCGGCCACAGGCCCCTCAAGCCTGCGTGTCTACCAGTTCCACCACGTCCGCATGATATTTACAGACTAACAATTTTTTTGAGGAAGAGCAAGTACTATCAACATGCATATAAATTTATCCGCGAAATTAACCACAACTGACTGGCTTGAAAAAAAGCGTAAAAAAATGTAGTATTAAGACATGAAAACAAAGCATTTGGAAAAATTGATCAATAAGCTCAAAAAGGACGGGTTTTTGGCGTGGATGGAAGAATTAAAAAGCATGGACGAGACAAGAGAAATTTACCTAGTCGGAGGAGCCCTACGTGATGCCTTGCTTGGTATAAATTTCATTAAGGACTATGATTTTGTTGTCAGGATGGTTGAACTCAACCGGTTGGGCCAAGAGTTGACAAAACTAGGCAAGGTCAGCCTTGTTGGTAAACATTTTGGAGTTTACAAATTCACACCAAAAAACAAAAAATTGGATACGGCATATGATATCGCTTTGCCACGCACCGATACGGCCAAAATGACTGGCGGTTATCGTGATTTTGATGTTCAATATAATGAAAAGTTGAGTATTCAAGAGGATCTCGGCCGCAGAGATTTCACAATCAATGCTTTAGCTTATAATATTTTTAATCATAAATTAATAGATGAATTTGGCGGTATAAAAGATTTGGCGGACAAGCGCATCAAAACAGTGGGTAATGCTTATGAACGGTTTGAGGAGGACTATTCAAGAATGTTGAGGGCCATTAGGTTCGCCTGCCAGCTAAATTTTGAGATAGAACAAAATACATGGGCAGCAATTAAAAAATTAATCAATCACATCAATGATGAAACTGCTGATGGCGAGAGAATTGTTCCTTATGAGGTGATCGCGGCAGAATTTTTAAAAACTTTTACCGCACAACCAGTTCGCGCTTTTGATCTGTATGACAAAGCTGGAGTATTTACAGTACTTGCTCCAGAAATTTTGGCTATGAAAAATTGTCCGCAACCACCAAATTGGCATGCGGAAGGGGATGTTTTCGCGCATACGCGGCTGTGCCTTAAAAATTTAGCAAGCGAAGCGTTCAAAAAAAGGTTTAATAAACAGATAATAGGCAGAGACAACAGAAAGAAGCGCAAGGCTGACAATCCAAGTTATAATCTCATAAGCGCCGAATTAGTGATAGCGCTCTTATGGCATGACGTCGGTAAATCATACACGATCCAGACGCCGGAGAACGACGGCACTGACAGATTAAGATTCAATAATCATGATATGATAGGCGCTAAGATCGCTCAAAAAAATTTTGAAAAAATGAAACTTTCAGCAGCGCCGGATTTTACTTTTGATGTTGGACATGCCATATGGCTTATAGAAAGACATCATCTGTTTGACACGAAAACAATTAAAGAAATGAAAAATTCAACCATTGAGAAATATTTTTTTGGCGGCAGACATGCTGGCGAAGATTTGCTTAAAATGGGCTTTATTGATATGTTTTCATCTGTAAGGCAGGACACAGGCAATGGTAATGTGGAAAATTTTGAGATGATGCTCAATAGAATTAATGAACTAAAAAAATTGGGCAAGGACAAAAAATTACCAAGACCTTTGCTTAACGGACAGGAAGTTATGAAAATATTAAAAATTAAACCTGGTATAAGAGTTGGAAGAATTTTGGGTGCTTTACGCGAATGGCAATTGAGTGGCAAAGTAACAACTAGAGTATGGGCGATTAAAAAAATTAAGGAATTAAAATAATAAAAATATTGGGATATTAAATATTTGAAAGTGATATTTATGCCAGAAGTTGAAATTAAACGGGAATATGTTGGTAAACGGTTGGATATTTTTTTGAGTAAAAAATTCAATGATGTAAGTCGATCGCGATGGCAGAAAAAAATAAAGGCAGGAGAGATCTTGATTGCCGGCAAGAATAGGCCGCCTCATTATTTTTTGCGGGAAGGAGATATAATTTCAATGGCTAATAAACAATCAACAGTAAACGAGTCTAATATAAAAATAGAGAATGTACAAGACAAGAATAATTTTATTTTCAGCAATATAAAAGTTGTTGCTGAGAATGAGAATTTTATTATTATCAACAAACCCGCTGGAATTGTCGTGCATCATGATAATAAACATACGAGCCATACATTGGTTGATTGGTTGCTTGAACATTATCCACAGATTAAAGGAATTGGAGAATATCAAGAGCGCCCGGGTATTGTGCATCGTCTGGACAAAGACGTTTCCGGCCTTATGGTCGTGGCATTAAATAAAAAGATGTTTGAACATTTAAGAAAACAATTCAGCGATAGGCGAATCGCAAAAGAATATATTGCTTTGGTGCACAACGCGATGAAGCAGGATGATGGCGAGGTAAAATTACCGATTAAGCGCTCTCACGGCAAAGGTATCTTTGTGGCGGTTTCTGATTTCTTCAGTGTTTTTGCCAAAACTAAGTCGGCTACGACTAAATATGAGGTTTTAGAGAGATTTAAAAATTATACTTTGTTGAAAATTAACATTTTGACAGGCAGGACGCATCAGATCAGGGTGCATATGAGATCAATCGGACATCCAATTGTTGGTGATAAAATATATATCACGCATGATATTAAAAAAAGAGGTAGAATTATTGATTTAGGCAGAGTGTGGCTATATGCCGCGAAGTTGGGTTTTAGAGATTTATATGGGAAGTGGCAAGAGTTTGAATTAAGAATGCCGGAGGAATTGAGAGAATTTTTAGATAGAGTAGGGAAACACACGTATAATGACGCGAATTAATGCGAATAATATGCGAATATATTCAACTTATTCAGTGTTAGATTGCTAATTTTTTTCCTTAAAACCAGTTATGCGAATGAATAAAATTTTTGTTATTTTTGGTGTCTCCGGTTCAGGGCAGGATACTGTGATAGAGGGGGTGATAGTAAAAGGCTTAAAGGCAGTGAGAGTCATTACCACAGCTACTAGAAAGATGCGGCCAAGAGAAAGGTTGGGTCAGCCTTATTATTTTATTAGCAAAAAAAAGTTTCGAGGAATGATTCTGGCTAACCGGTTTATAGAATGGGATCTGCATTATGGGGATTATTACGGTTGCACTTATCATGAGTTTGAAAGAGCCAGGAAGACCGGGAAAATCATTTTATGGAAAACTGATATAAAAGGAGCATTGACGATTAAGCGTAAATTTCCAGAGGCGATAACGATTTATATCAAACCTCCATCCCTGCAAGTCACATTAGCTAGAATAAGGAATAGAAAAACTGATAGCGCGGAGATCATTAAAAAGAGATTAGTGGATATTAAAGCATATTTAAAATCGGAAAATGATGGGAAGTTTGATTATGTTTTAGTTAATTATGACGGCAGATTAAGAGAAACAGTAGATAAGGTAGCTACAATAATTAGAAAGAATATAATCTAGAACGATTAGGATAGTTTTTATTGATAGCATATTTTTTGTTAAAATATATTAAATATATTAAAATCCGCTGGTATCGTATAATGGTTATTACTTTATTTTTCCCAGCCTGCCATAGCCTGAGCGAGTGTAGCACAACGGTTAGTGCATCAGCCTTCCAAGCTGAGGACGCCGGTCCGATTCCGGTCACTCGCTTTGGCAATGGCGGACAGGCAAGTTGATGATGCGGGTGCCATTCACGCTACCCATTCTAAATATCCTAATTTATAAATTAAAGTAAAAAACATTTTATGGCCTGAAAAGGACAAGGAAAAAAATAATTTGAAAGTATGTGTTCTACTATACATAGGACAATTAGATAAAGGATCGTCAGCAAGAAATTTTCCAGCAGGAATTATTTGATTCGTTTTTGACAAGAAAAACTACTGATGTTAAAAAATTATTAGAGAATAGGGAATTTGATAAATTTAAAGAAATCATAGAGTATATAATTAAAAATAAAAATAAATTTCCACAATATGATGATGATTGGTTTGGAGATTACGAAAAAGAATTAAAACAAGCACAAAATAATTTTGATGAAAAATCCAGATTAATTAAAATTTGAATTTCTTTGATTTCATTAACCAATGAATTTATGGATAGATATGCCCGGGTGGTGGAATTGGTAGACACGCAGGACTTAAAATCCTGTGACTTCGGTCATGCGGGTTCGATTCCCGCCCCGGGCACCACAAACGAACTAAAAGGTTTTTTGGAAGCCCAAAGGTGGGACGCGCGAAGCGCGTCCCAAGGATTCCCGCCGGATTTCC
>PEXX01000039.1 GCA_002778965.1 Candidatus Kuenenbacteria bacterium CG08_land_8_20_14_0_20_37_23
TTGTTTGGCAGAAAAAGATTTTTACCGGGAATAAACGCCGAGCATCAAGGCATGCGGGCTCAAGCCGAGAGAATGGCAATTAACCATCCGCTACAGGGGACAGCGGCCGATGTAATGAAGATGGCAATGATCGAAGTAGATAAATTAATTAATGAAAAATATAAAAATGGGGAAGTAAAAATGATCATGCAGGTGCATGACGAACTTATTTTTGAGATAAAAGACAATCTAGCTGAAAAAATTGCCGGGGAAATACAGACGGAAATGGAAACAGTGCATAAATTTGAGATACCTATTTTAGCCGAGATTAGTATTGGAAAAAATTGGGGTGAATGTAAATAAATCAAACTAAACATCAAAAATCCACCTTTTTAAGGTGGATTTCGTGATATCTGAATTAAAATGAAAACTAGTTTCCTTCGGGAATTTGGCCCAAATCGGCATTGTTAATGCCAAGAGCAAGAGAAGTAAAGAGGTTCATAACATTACCGAAAGTTACTTCCCAGCGTTTAGCAGACTGGTCAACATACCAAATGCGGCCGCGGTCTTCCACCTGTAACAACAACTTGCCAATAATACGGTTGGAAAGATTTGTATCAACTTGTATTTTGTCATTGCCGCGATTGGCTGCGCTTGAGGCTATCTCCGGATTGTAACCGTACATAGCTTCGCTTTTATCGCTGTAACCGTCCGCGTCGCTGTCTTTGTCATCATCAAGTGAACTGGGGTTGATTAAAATTTTATTTATATCATTGTTTGTAATACCAAGGGCCAACTGTTGGAAAAGTTGCATAACATTGCCAAAGGTTACCTCATACCTTTTTTGATCATCCGGACTAACATAATGGATCCTCCCCTTATCCTCAACGGCCAAAAGCAAACGGCCGGAAAGACGGGAAGAAATACCTTTTGAATTATCCTCACTTGAATTGTTTTTTGCGCCGTCATTGTCCTCAATAATATTTTTTTGTTCTTTTCCACCATTAATTAGGATACTGCCGCCATCATCGGGCATAACTTCCTTGTCATCACCTGCCATTTCCCAAGCATAGGCGTTATCAGCTATTTTGTAGCACTTATAGCCGGCAACTTGCCGGCCTACATCCTCTGGTTTGTAACAACGATACCATTTACCAACGCTGTGATCATTATCAGACTGGCAGACATATCTTTTGTTAAAGAATGGACGGGTACCGGAATTATAACAAATTTCTGATGAGGAAACACAATCAGTTCTGTCGTCACAATAAGCAAAATATTCTTCTGTTCTGCCATCCCACCATGTGTATTGGAGATCATAAGGCCCTGGATTTGGGTCTATTCTGTTGGCGGAAAAAGTTTCTACCAAAATGTTGTTGCCTTCATTGCTTTCAGCGATAACGTTTGCGTCATCAACATACATAAAAATTCTGTTTTCACCGGCAACAAACTGTGTACCAACATTGCCGGTGACATAAACCTTTCCGCTTGGCTTAAAGTCGCTACGATCAAGGATTTTGTCATACAACACGGCATTATTGGTCAAATTTTTGACAAAAAGATTAAAATCTTTGTCAGGCTCGGCAAGACCAATATTCTCTACATCAAAACCAAGCTCAAAATCCCATGGGCTTGAATTTTGCTGGCGCAAGTCACTAACTTTGAAATTTTTAATTGTCAAGTCCGGCTTGGACACACTCCCGCTTAAGGTGGTGAAATGCAGGCCCAATACGGAAGAACTAAGCGAAGTGGTGCCATAAACATTACCCTGCTGATCATAGGAAGTCAGAGCGTATTTATAAAGAGTTTCCGGCTTTAAATCCGCCAGAGTCACATTATGTTCAGTCACATAACTTGTGTCTTTTTTGCCTTTAATATCATAGATGCTACCGCCGGATTCAACATATTCAACCTGACTATTTGCCGCTCGCGAAGTTGTCCATTTTATGGTCGCTGAATTTTTAGTAATGGAAGTTACTATGATGTTATACAAAAAACCCGTGTCATCACTGACACCTGACTGGAAAGCTAAATCATTAGTAGTCACGTTGTAATTAGCATCAAATAATATCCTATAGTGATAAGTCACCGACGGGGAAACACTAAGAATTGCATAATATTTATTTCCACCGTCGTTAATAGCACTCGTTTGCTGTTTATATTTATTATTAGATTGAAAAAGAAAAAAATCTTGACCCCCAGCCCAACGAACTATAGGATTTACTATACCAGCGACTTCAAAAGAAATTTTTGTTTGACTGTCACTAATGTTCTCTGCCACTATATTTGTAATTTGAGGCGCTTGTGACTGTGGGAGAGCAATAAAATTTGCCGTTGTCTTGGTATTGTTGTCTTCATTGTATTCCTCTATTTTGCCATTATAATCTACATAAGCTTTTAAATAATACTCTTTGTTTTCAAGTTTAGCGCAATCAAAAAAAGAATCATGAGTAAATTCTATATTCTTTGATTCACCTGGCCCTAATGTATCTACTATCATAGCTGGACCGCATTGAAGATAATTAGTATCAGCATTCATTGTATAAAGTCCAACCTCAAAATCAGTTGCCGCGGCACTCCCCTGATTCTGAATTCTCAAATAAGCCATTGTGCCATCAAAAGCGTAGCCAGCATAAAGATTATTATTTTCCCCGTAAGTTAAATTTTCAATAATCAAATCTGGTTTATCTTCGGCTTTTGCCGAATTTGGCGCAAATAAAAACTGGCTCAAAATCAGTGCCAGAGTAAGACAAATAACAAAAATATGGTATTTTTTGCTGTTCATAATAATTATGTTAGTTTTTAATAAAAAAACAGTAAATATAAATTAGCGTATTTATAATGACATTGTAGCAAAATATGATTATTTTGTCAAATTCTAAAAATCCAAATTTCCGGAAAACCGCGGACTACCATAAATAATGCGCAGAGCCGTTCCGCCCTTAAATAGATTACTGTTAACTTCAATAGTAGCATTATTTTAACAAAAAAAACAGAAAAAACAAAATCCGCCACTTTATCTTGGGACGGATTTTGTATTTTTTTCTTAATTTATGACTAATTACCATTCCACTATTGACGAAACTGATTTTGTCTAATATAATTATTTTATTAGACAAAAATAATATATTTTGTCTAATAAAAGAAATAAATTAAACAAATATGGATAAAAATTTATTATTATCTATCTTGATAGATATTTTTTATTATCAAGACAGTCAAAAGAGAGAAGTTGATTTTATCTGGCAGGAAGGCAAAAAAATTAAAGAGATGATTCAAGTGGCTAATGACTTGCATAACTTAAAAACCGAAGAAAGAGAGATAAAGGCGCTGGAAAAAGCAATGGGTCAGTTTGGTTTGCAGCGCGGTTTGATTTTAACCCAAGACAGCGAGGAAGAAATAAAAGTCGGCCAGAAAACTATTACAGTTAAGCCGGTCTATCATTGGCTGCTGGAGGATAGAATTATGAATTATGAATAACAAATTCTCCATAATTATTCCGGCACACAATGAAGAAAAATATATTGGCAAATGTCTTGGGTCAATAAAAAAGGCTTCTCAATTTTGTCAAAATCAAGTTGAAATTATAGTTATTTTAAATAGATGCCATGATAGAACTGAAGAAATAGTAAAAAAAATTAATGTTAAAATATTTAAAAATGATAGGCAAAATTTGGCGGCGTTGAGAAATTTTGGCGCTAAGCAGGCAACGGGTGATATAATTATTACAATAGATGCCGACAGTTGGATGAGTCAAAACGCATTATTAGATATAGCAAACAGATTAAATACAGGTAAATATATTGGCGGCGGTGCCCAAATTAAATTTGAAAAGATTAATTTATCAGTAATTTTAACTATAATTTTATACTCAATTATCTTGTTTAGAGATTTTTATCTTAAAAGATTAACAGTGGGTTTATTCTGGTGCTTTAAAAAGGATTTTGATAAAATTGGGGGTTTCAATGAAAATTTAATTAGTGCAGAAGATCTTGATTTTGCCAGGCGATTAAAAAGATACGGTAAAAAACAAGGAAAGAGGTATGGCCGTGTTGATTATATTACAACATCAAATAGAAAATTCGGCGATTGGTACTATATTAGAAATATAAAAACTCTGTTAAAGGTAAAGAATGGAAAAGACGAAGAAGCTGCCCAAAAAATATATTATAATTACCCGCACTAATTTATATAAAAACCATAATTCATAATTCGTAATTCATTATTCAAAAATAATTAACAATTAACCAAAAAATATATGTTCTACTACATTCTCATTGTTCTCGTGGTTCTGGTCTTGGCTTCGCTCCGGCAAATCAATCAATATGAACGGGGCGTGCTCTTTACTATGGGCCGCTACACGCAAACCAAAAAGCCGGGCTGGCGCATTGTCTGGCCAATTTTCCAGAGTATGAAAAAAGTGGACATTCGCGTTAAGGCGGTGGATGTGCCGGATCAGGAAGCCATTACCAAGGATAACATCTCGGTTAAAGTCAACGCCGTGATCTATTACAAAATATCTGACGCGGCCAAAGCGGTAATTGAAGTGGAAAATTTTTATTACGCTGTGTCGCAGTTGGCGCAAACCACTATGCGCAATGCCGTGGGCGAGGTGGATCTGGACAAACTTTTGTCCAGCCGTGATGAAGTTTCGGAAAGAATAAAATTAGTGGTGGACAAAGCTAGCGATCCCTGGGGCGTAAAAGTGGAATCGGTGGAACTTAAAGATATTAATTTGCCAGAAGACATGAAGCGCACCATTGCCAAGCAAGCGGAAGCCGAGCGCGAGAAAAGAGCGGTCATTATCAAAGCCGAAGGCGAAGTGATCGCGGCTGAGAATATGGCCAAAGCCGCCAATATTTTGGCCAGTTCCCAAGGCGCTTTACATTTGCGCACTTTGCAGACCATTAATGATGTTTCCTCCGACCAATCTAATACACTGGTGTTTGCCGTGCCGTTAGAGGTGTTACGGGCGTTTGAAAGTATAAAAAAAGTATAATGAGGAATGTATAAGGTATTATGGAATTAGGGAATTAACTGATTGACGAATTATTATCTTGTCATTCCTTTAAGAAATTAGGGCATTAAAAATTATTTTAAAATTAAAAATTGGAAATTAAAAATTGTTTATTGTTTCTTGCTTCTTGCCTAGCGGATGGCCAATTCCACAAATTTCCTTTTACCAACTTTAAGGACTTGGCCGTTTTGAGGGCGAACTTTATCCTGCCATTTTTTAATTACCTTGCCTCCTACTTTGACAGCGCCTTGCTCTACCAGCCGTTTGGCCGCGGATTTACTGGAAACGGCTTTGCTAAGCATAGTGAGATTAACTATATTATACTCTATATCCAAAACAAAAAGTTTCTCCATACTTTCCGGATTTTCTTTATCACGAAATATTTTATTAAATTCTTCCTCAACGGTTTGAGCTTGTTTTTTATTATAATATAGAGAAACAATTTCTCTGGCTAGTTCTGCTTTGAGATTGCGCGGATTTTTGCCAGCTTGCAAATCTTCGGCAACCTGCGCGACTTTACTCATTGGCAAGGCGGTGCATAATTCAAAACCAAGAGCAAGCGCGCTGTCGGGCCAGCTCATTACTTTGCCAAACATTTCTTTGGGACTATTATCCAAAGTAATCATATCGCCTTCGGTCTTACCCATTTTTTTACCAGTTGGATCAGCCAGCAGTTTCATAGTTAAAACGAATTTTTCCTTGTTCTTCATGGCCTTCATTAAAGTCCTGCCGGCGAGCATATTAAAGGTCTGATCATTGCCGCCGATCTCGCCATCCACATTCATCGCCACCGAATCATAGGCCTGCATCAGAGGATAAAAAAATTCATGCAAGGCAATTGGATTGCCGTCTTTGATACGCCGATCAAAAAGATCGCGGCTAATCATCTGCTGAACCGTAAAATAAGAGGCAATTTCCGTAACTTCCTTGAAAGTAAGTTTGGCCAGCCAGTCCGCATTATACTTAAACTCAACTGGATTATCGCCTTTGAGATCAAGGATTTTACCGATCTGTTTTTTGTAATTTTTTATATTTTCGCTTATCTCTTTTTGCGTTAATCTTTTTCTGGTATGGCTTTTGTCCGGATCGCCCGAGAGCGCGGTAAAATTGCCAATCAGTAAAATAATATGATGCCCCAAATCCTGAAAAGCCCGAAGCTTCATCAAAGGAATGCTGTGCCCCAGATGCAGTTCAGGACCGGTCGGATCAATACCCAGATAAAGAGTCAGTTTTTTGCCTGACTTTAGGGCACTCTCTAAAAATTGCGCAGACGGATAGATTTTTTCCACCCCTTTTTCCAAGAGCTCTTTAATTTTGGCTTGATTTTTGAGTCGCATAATGATTTAATTTAACATATTACCATTTTAGCTTATTGTTGATATAATAACAATAGACGTCCAAAGTATGAAATATAAAGTATAAATTTTAATTCAATTTTAAAGTCTTAATTTTAAATTTAAAATTAATCCAACTTTAAAATTAAGAACCAATGGTTGCATATTTGAATCAAACTTCAAAATTTAAACTTTAAAATTTGCGAATCCTATGCCCATTCCCGCGCTTAAAATAAAATCTCCGCAAAGCTGGAAAAAAAATAAATACTATCCATCTGATCGCCTGATAGCCAAAAGGCGCACAGATGCTTTGCGAGGCGGTTTAAAGAGATTGAATTTCAAAAGAAAAACAAGAGAAACAGCCGCTCACGCGATAAATTGCTATTTTGGCGTAAGAAAAAAAGGAATTTTAAAAAATAGATTGGTAAAAGGAATTATCAAGCTGTCTCTAGCTGGAACTTTGCTTGCCGTGATTTTCGCTTTCGGAATTTTCGCGTACTATTCTTCAAAAGTGCCGACTCGCGATGAAATTATCGCCTCCGCCGAGGGTGATTCAACGAAAATTTATGACAGAACAGGTGAACATCTTTTATATAATGTCAACACAGAAGCGCAAAAAACATGGGTTCCGCTTGACCAAATACCTGAGCATGTCAAATGGGCGCTAATTGCAATTGAAGATGACCAATTTTACGCGCACAGCGGTTTTGATCTGCCGGCATTATTTAAAGTAGGCTTGCATGAATTTTTTGGAATCGGTCCGGCCAGAGGCGGATCAACTATCACGCAGCAACTAGTCAAAAATACTTTGCTCTCCCCTGAAAAAACATACCGCAGAAAAATAAAAGAAATGGTAATATCTTACCAAATGGAAAAAAAATTTTCCAAAGATGAAATATTAGAACTTTATTTTAACGTTGTGCCATATGGATCAACCGCTTATGGGCTGGAAGCGGCCGCTGAAGCTTATTTCGGCAAACGCGCGGAAAAACTTGATATTGCCGAAGGCGCGGTCTTGGCTGCTATGCTCCAAGCCACAACTTATTATTCACCTTATGGGTCGCACATAGATGAACTTGTCACTCGTCAGCATCTTGTGCTCGACCAAATGGCTAAATTCGGTTATCTAACCGAAGATGAAGCTGGGCTTGCTAAAAAAGAAAATCTGTCATTTCAAAAAATAAGAACTGCTATCCAAGCGCCACATTTTGTGCTTTATATCAAAGAATTTTTAGCAGAAAAATATGGTGAAGAAATAGTGGCCAAGGGAGGTCTGCATATAATAACAACGCTTGATTATGACAAACAAAAAATTGCCGAGGAAGAGATTACTAAAGGCGTTGAAAAAAATGAAGCCACTTACGGAGCGCATAATGCCGCCTTGGTATCTATAAACGCTATCACCGGCGAAGTATTATCCTTAGTCGGCTCACGAGATTATTTCAATGAAGAGTATGATGGCGCGGTTAATGTAACCATGCGGCCGCGCCAGCCAGGCTCATCCTTTAAACCGATCGTATATGCCACTGCATTTATGAAAGGACTTTCGCCAGATACCATCCTGTTTGATGTATTGACGACATTCAAAACAGACATTAACGTTGACTATGAACCGCATAACTATAATGATAAAAATTTTGGACCAATATCAATCAAAAAAGCTTTGGCCGGATCATTAAATATTCCTGCTGTCAAGACCTTATATCTAACTGGCGTTGAAGACGTGCTTAATCTAGCTGAACAACTCGGCTACACAACATTTGCGGACCGATCGCGTTTCGGATTATCGCTTGTTCTTGGCGGAGGAGAAGTAAAATTAATCGATCATGTGAGAGCATTCTCTGTTTTCGCGAATGAAGGTAAAAGAAAAAATCTGCAATATATACTCAAAGTAACGGACAAACAAGGCGCAATTCTTGAAGAATTCATGAAAGATGACAATCAGGGCGAAGAAGTGCTTGATCCGGAAATTGCTAGAACAATCAATGATATTTTATCAGATAATGAAGCACGCGGTTATGTTTTTGGCACCAGTAATTATCTAACTCTTGGCGACCGGCCGGTAGCTGCCAAAACAGGAACAACCAATGACTATAGGGACGGATGGACCATAGGATATACTCCTTCTGTGGTGACCGGGGTATGGGTGGGAAATAATGATAACAGCACAATGAAAGGTAAAGCTGATGGCAGCAATGTAGCAGCACCTATTTGGAATGGCTATATGAAGCGGATTCTAAAAGACAGCCAAAAAGAATCTTTTACAAAACCTAAAATACGAGAAAAGCTTCCGGAAAAGCCGATGCTCAATGGACAAATCAGCCAAGAAAATATCATTAAAATAGACAGGGCATCTGGAAAATTAGCCACATCGCAAACACCGGAAAATTTTATTGAGGAGAAAACATTGCGCGAATTACATTCAATACTTCACTATGTCAATAAAGATAACATTTTAGGTCCTGTGCCGGAGCATCCTGGAAATGATCCAAATTATGCTTCATGGGAAAAAGAAGTAAAAAAATGGGCGGAAGAAAACGGCTACACCGCCACCAATAATTTGCCTATAGAATTTGACGACATTCACACCGAAGAAAATAAACCTAACTTAGAAATAACAAAGCCTGAAGAAAACACTCGTTTTTCAGATCCATCTCTTAGCGTGGAAATACTGATCAACACCAAAAGAACGATCAGCCGAGTTGAATATTTTATTGACAATCAATTAATCGCTACAAAAACTGAATATCCTTTTAATTTAATCCATTACCAGTTATTTGGATTTGATAACGGGGATAGGAATCTGCGCGTCATCGCTTATGATGATGTTGATAACATCAGAGAAAAAAACACGCACGTCTACTTAGATCTGCCGGAGGAATACAGTCGTCCAATTGTATGGCTGGCGCCCCAAAACAATGAGCAGATTTATGCAGAAGAATTTCCTTACAATATAAATGTTAAAATAAACAATCCAGCGCTTTATCAAAAAGCGGATTTTTATATGAAACGTCAAGGAGCATCTTCCATATGGATTAATTATAAAGAAATCAATAGTCCGGAAGTTAATCTGCTGCTTCTTGAAGCGGTTGCCGGCGATTATAATTTTTATGCGGTGCTGACGGGCAAAGACGGACAAACTATGCAGGATGATGGAGTCAATGTCAAAGTGATGCCATAAATAAATACATAAAAAAATTTGACAAATTCTATCATTATGTTATACTAATTCTAACTGAAAGGTCGTTACAAAATTTGTTTATTAAGTAACTGTTTAGAATATATGACTAACGCAGTTGTTAATGATAAGGAATTCTTGGAATTCATTGTCAAGGCTTTAGTCGATAATCCAGATAATGTTTCAGTGGAAAGAAAAGTTGATGAGATGGGAGTTCTGCTAACTCTCAATTTGAATCCTGCTGATATGGGTTATGTAATTGGCCGCCAAGGCCAAAACGCTAAAGCTATCCGCACTCTTTTGAGACTTGTTGGCGCCAAAAATAGCGCGCACGTCAATCTCAAAATCAATGAACCGGAAGGTTCTACCAGAGGCAGAGGCAGAATGCATGCTCCAAAAACCGAAGAAACTGATACTTCAGCCGTAGATGATCTCAAGATTTAATCTTAATTCTTGAACAATAGAAGAACCGTGCTACAATAGTAGTGCGGTTCTTTAAATAGAATTAGTTTATAAAATTATATAATCAAAAAGTTAGAAAATTTTGTTTTTACAATAATGATTTTTAGCTTTGTGACTTTACAACTTTTATTTCTAATTCACAATTTATGCGATTTGATATCATTACAATTTTTCCACAAATGCTCGGCTCTTATCTAGGTGAATCTCTATTGGGCCGCGCGCAAAAGAACAAATTGATTAGCATCACCATGCATAATTTGCGAGATGGGGCAAAAGACAAACGTCTGACTGTTGATGATGCGCCTTATGGCGGAGGTCCGGGGATGGTGATGATGATTGAGCCAATTGCCAAAACCCTTAAAAAAATCAAACGTCGAAAGAAAAGCAAGGTGATTCTCCTTGATCCGGCTGGAAAACAGTTCAGTCAAAAAATAGCGGCTGACCTTTCAAAATTAGATCAGCTCATTTTTATCTGTGGCAGATATGAAGGCATTGACGCGCGTGTGGACAAACTGGCAGATGAAAAAATTTCTATCGGCCCGTATGTTTTATCTGGCGGCGAACTTGGCGCTGGAGTGATTCTAGAGGCAGTCGCAAGGCTCATTCCAGGAGTACTCGGCAACAAACAATCATTAAATGAAGAAACATTCAATTATCGGCCATCAAAAATTGGCAATAAAAAATCTAAAGTTGACACGGAGTATCCACAATATACCAGACCAAAAATTTTTATACACACACATGGATCAAAAAAGAAAAAACTTCATGTGCCAAAAGTGCTGTTGAACGGAAATCATAAAGAAATTAACAAATGGCGTCAAAAACATAGCAAATAATAGTCCAATGTGTTAAACTAATATATAGAAATCTTTATTTAATTTTAATTTATTTACATTCTATGCAACTGCCTAAAAAAGCGATCATTACGGTGGCTGGTTCAGGCACTAGGTTTTTGCCAGCTACCAAATCACAACCAAAAGAAATGTTGCCGATTATTGACAAACCAATTATCCAATATAATGTAGAAGAATTAGTAAATTCAGGAATAAAAGATATAATATTAGTAACAAAAAGGGGCGGGCATGCGATTGAGGATCATTTTGATTCTAATTTTGAATTGGAACATCAACTGCTCGAAACAGGCAAAAAAGATAAACTAAAAACTATCAGGGAAATTTCAAAAATCGCTAATTTCATTTATTTGCGCCAGAAAATACATCTGCCATATGGCAATGCCACGCCTCTGTTAGTCGCTAAAGATCTGGTTTCCGATGCTCCATTTTTGTACCTGTTCGGCGATGATATAACTAAATCAAAAGTGCCTGTATGCCAGCAATTAATTGATATTTACCAAAAAAATCCAACCGCCGCAGCCGTGATTGCCGCGCAAAAAATTCCTCGCAAAGTGGCTTATCGCTATGGCATTATCAAACTTAAAAAGGGCACATCCAATATCTATGAGAATATCGTTGAAAAACCAAAACCAGGCACAGAGCCGACTGATTTGGCAGAATTCGGCAGATTTTTATTTACGCCAAAAATTTTGCCAATCATCAAAAAACTGAAAACAGGCAAAAATAAAGAATTATGGCTGGTAGACGCTATTAACGAATTGGCAAAAAAAGAAAAAGTGATTGTGCACGAAATAGAGGGCAAATGGCTTACAACGGGCGACCCTTTGAACTATCTAAAAACGACTCTTGAGTTCGCGCTTGAAAGAGACGATCTAAAAAATGAGCTGAAAAAATATATTGTTAAAAAGCTAGGTATATAGTATAATAAAACGGAAGATTAAAATTATGAATTATTTCAATAATTCATCGTCAATAATGCGAAATATGTTCTGCAAACATCATAAATTCAAATTAATCACCATGATGCTAATTGCTATCTTTTTTTTGACAAGCGGTTTTGGCTGTAAACAAGGCAACATGGATGCGGTTAATGATCTAAAAAAACCAATTATTCTGAAATATTGGCGTGTTTTTGATTCGAGCGACAGTTTTGACGACATCATAAGCTCCTATAACCAATCGCACCCAAATGTTAATATAGAATATAGAAAATTACGCTATGACGAGTATGAAAAAGAACTTCTTGAGGCTTGGGCAGAAGATAGGGGTCCTGATATCTTTGCCATCCATAATACGTGGATAGGAAAGTACGCAAGAAAAATTCTGGCTATGCCAGAAACGGTCAAATTGCCATATGTGGTGTCAAGAAACAAAAAAACGAAAGACATTGAAAAAGCCGACTATCAGCAGGTGAAAATGCTAAGTCCAATGGATATTAGAAATAATTTTGCTGAAACTATTTATCAAGACGTGGTGCGCGATTCGCAAATTTTCGGTCTGCCTTTGTCTCTTGATAGTTTGGCTTTATTTTACAACAGGACCATGCTTGATAACGCACAAATCATTAAAGTGCCAAGTACTTGGGTAGAAATTAAAGAAGCTGCCAAAAAACTAACGCTGCAAAATGACACCGGCGAAATTGTACAGGCCGGCATAGCGCTTGGCACTAATAATAACATCAATAGATATAGTGACATTCTTAATCTGTTAATGATGCAAAATGGAACGCTCATGACAGATGAAACCGGCAGTAGAGCGACTTTTAACCAGCCATCGCCTTACGCGGTTGATAAAAGTTATCGGCCCGGGCAAGAAGCGTTGCGTTTTTACACTGACTTCGCCATGCCATCAAAAGAAGTATATAGCTGGAATGAAACAATGCCCGAAGCCAGCGAGGCGTTTGTAGCAGCTAGGCTCGCAATGATGCTAGGATATTCATATCAATTACCATTGATAAGAACACGGGGAATCAAACTCAATATTGGCATTGCTGAAGCGCCGCATATTAATGCTGACGGCACGGATGCTTTAGGCAGTAAAATAAATTTTGCCAGTTATTGGATAGAAACCGTTGCAAAAAAAACCGCGCACCCGGACTATGCCTGGAATTTTTTAATGTTTGCGGCTGATAAAGAACATGTAATAAAATACCTGCAAAAAACAAAAAAGCCGACTGCTTTGCGATCCCTAATAGAGACACAGCTGGAAGATGCTGATATCAAACCATTTGCCGATCAGGTATTAACAGCGCAATCATGGTATCGCGGCAATGACGGCCAGGCAACGGAAAATATTTTTGGAGAAATGATTGACGCTATACTTAAAGGAAAAAATACAGCTGAAGAAGCTATGCGTTACGCGGTAGAAAGAATCAACCAAACATTTTGAATATGAAAAAAATCATCCTGGCCATTATATTAATATTGCTTGCAGTTAATCTGTTTGCCCCGCTAAATGACGCATCGGCTTTTAGTCTAATGGAAAAAATTAATTCAAGCTGTATTAAGCGTGGAGATTGCACAGTTTGCGACGGCCTAATGATTCTTTTTAATGCGGCCAGATTTATTTTTATCTCAATGTCCGGCATAGCTTTGATTATGATGCTTTGGGCCGGTAGTGGACTGATTATGAACTGGGGAAGCGCAGAAACAATAACGCAAAATAAAAAAATAATATTGCACACTTTGTTGGCTATCCTTATCATTCTTCTGGCATGGACTTTAGTCAACGCCGTGTTCCTTTTTTTGGCGGGTGATATAACGGAAAATAAATTTTGGACATCAGGCGGCAAGTGGTGGGTAGCCCCAAAATGCAATTAAAAACAAATTACAAACGCAAACAGCAAAACCAGCCGGTTACTAATCTATTTATTACTTGCCACTTATTTCTTAATTTACTTATTTGCTTATTTATCATATTTCATTATATAATAAATACATAAATTAAACATAGTAAAGGTCGAGTATATTTACTTTATTAAAATAAAATTTTTTATACGCGTATGAAAAATATTTCAAAAATTAGTACTGGCCTTTTAATTTTCTTGGGACTTGCATTAATAGCTTCTCCTGTTTTGGCGGCAGTAGCTCCAGATCTGTTCGGAATCAACTATGCCGCCAACGTAGGTCTGGGAACGAAAGAAATCAGAGACGTAGCTTCAAAAGTGATCAATACTCTGCTTGGTATTCTTGGTATTTTAGCTTTGGTAATTATTCTAATCGGCGGATTCCGTTGGATGACCGCCGCCGGCAACGAAGAAGGAATCGCCTCGGCAAAAAAGACTATCGCCGCGGGGCTTATCGGTTTAATTATTATTTTCTTCGCCTATGCCATCGTACTCTTTGTTTTCAATGTTGTAGGAAAATCCGTTACTGGATAAATAATTTCTCGGATAATAAGACAAGATCTGCCTATGTATTTTAAACGCACCAAAAGGAGAAGTCCAATAAATGCTTTGCCAACGATTATTCTTACTACGCTGATAATATTTATTATTGCTTCTCCTTTTGTGTTTACGCCGTATTTTTCAGTCAAACTAAATCCGGCGCAAGCATTCAATTTTCACGCGTCTCTAGACAAAATCGCCTATAAATCCGGATTGGGGCAAGCGAGCGGCGGAGGCGGACTGCCAGAAATTATTGGCAGTATTATTTATGGAGTTTTGGGACTCCTGGGAGTATTTTTTTTAATTTTAATTATTATAAATGGCTTCAAATGGATGACTGCCGGCGGCAATGAAGAAACTGTGACAAAAACAAAAAAAGCTCTGGCCAACGCGGCTATCGGAGTTTTAATTATCTTGTCCAGTTACGCCATTGCTTTTTTCGTTATTGATGTTATTTTATAACTCTCATGCAAAAAAAATACAAAAAACTTATTTTTGGACTTATAATAGTTTCTTTATGTTTTGTCAGCTATGTTTTAAATTTTAATTCGGTTTCTGCTTATGGAATTGATGGAATTAACGGCAAGTCAGCCTCAAGTTACTTGCAAGACATGGCTTACAGAGTTGATCTGAAAAAAAACGAACCGTCGGTTATGATTGGCACAATTATTTATTATATTTTGGGATTTTTGGGAATTATAGCTTTGACTTTAATTATCGCGGCTGGTATAATGTGGATGACAGCCGGCGGAAACGAAGAATCCGTAACCAAATCCAAAGGACTGCTTAAAGGCGCTGTAATCGGTACAATAATTATTTTGGTTTCGTATGCTTTAACGTATTTTGTGGTAACTGTGATTTTGGAAGATATTGGTCCTCCAATAAAGCCAGAATTAGACATAGAGAAGCCTGAGGACGCAGAAATACCAGAGGACGCAACTTTTGACTGTAATACTATTGATTGTATCCCACTGGACGAAGCAACATGTGAAACCTTTAAAAACTCCAGCGGACAACTATGCTGTTATCATGCAATCAACTATGACAACGCGGGAAATGTGCTATACGAAGAATGTATGCGAACAAATGCTAATTAATGTTAGCTTATCTAATATTAGCCAATCGCTAATCTAAACCGTTTTTATGGCTTGGCTATAATTAGTCAAATGTTTTCAAACGCGTAAGTCCCACAATCTTTGCTGGTTCAAACTTGTAGTTTGAACCGAAATATTTGGCATTCAGCCAACAGCCTGGAATTTAAACACTGGATGGCTGTATCAAATATTAGGTTCAGTCTGCAAGACTGAACCAGCATAATGTTAAATGTTATTGGAATTTGAAATTTATTTGGAAATTGGGATTTGGTTATTGAAAATTTATGATATAATTAGTATTTTGATAAATTGGGTAGTAAGAGCTAAAAATTATAATTTATGACAAAAAAACAACTTATATCTTTTATTTTGATTGCCAATATTATATTTAATATTTTTTGTTTTAACAACATGGTTGTTATGGCCACTGAGGAAAATCCCGAAGAAAATGCTGAAGAAAACTTTGATCTAAATGAAAATGTTAACGCGCAGCTTGATCAAATCAAAGAAATCGGTTTGCCGGGACGGGAAAAATCCGAGGACGAAATTTTGGAAGTTGTTACTGACGTGATCAAAATGCTTCTCGGGCTTTTGGGTCTCATCTTTCTAATCATTATAATCTACGCAGGATTCCGCTGGATGACCGCTGGTGGCAATGAAGAAGGAATCGGCAAAGCCAAAAAACTGATCGGCAATGCTCTCATTGGTATCTTGATAATATTTTTTGCCTATGCCATTACGGCCTTTGTTTTTGGCGTTCTTGTAAAATCAAGATAGCTATGTGCTTTAAAAAAATATTTTATAGAATAGAAATAGATAGAAATTCTCAAGAACCAACTTTATGACCAAAGAAGAAATAAAAAATAATATCAGAAAATCCATTCAGAGAAGTCAGCATTTAGATAAAATTAAAAAAGTTTCTTTGTTTAGGTCTTATTTAAGCGATATGGCTCGCGAGGACAGCGATGTTGATTTGTTGGTGGAATTTGATCGAGGCATTAGTTTGTTTGATTTAGCTGATATGCAGAGAGTTATTGAAAATGATGTTAAAAAGAAGGTTGATTTATTAACGCCTAATTCTTTGAGTAAATATTTCAGGGATGAGGTTATTAATCAAGCAGAATTAATTTATGAAAGATGATTTGATATATTTAGCGCATATAGAAAATATTATTGAGACTAAAAAATAGTTTTATGTTTAAAATTAACAATTACAAAAAAATAGTTTTCGCGGTGGCGGTGATAATTATTTTGGGAGTGCTGGCCGGGCAGGGAGCTTTGGCAGGTCAATTGGGAGATGAAATAATTCTTAAATTGGGGGTTGTAAGAGATAATGCAAAATTGCCTACAACTAACGAACCAGTTGTTATAGTTAGTAAAATTATTCAAGGACTGTTAGGAGTCATAGCGATTGTATTTTTTGTTTTAATTATAGCTGCTGGTTTCAAATGGATGACTGCCGGTGGGAATGAAGAAACAGTGACTAAAGCAAAAAAAAATATTGGAAATGCCATTATTGGACTTTTGGTGGTGATGTTTTCTTATGCTATAACTTATTTTGTGCTTGATGTCATTTTGAATAAAAGTGCGGTGTAATTAGTCTTTGATTTAAATAAAAGAAGCGGACTACTTAAATTAGCTAGTCCGCTTTAATTTTTACCATGTGGAAATAAGCATTGACAAACATATTAAATTTGATATAATGAAGGTAGAAATTATTATTAAATTCATCCCTATGAGTAGTGAAATTTATAAAAGAACA
>PEXX01000033.1 GCA_002778965.1 Candidatus Kuenenbacteria bacterium CG08_land_8_20_14_0_20_37_23
TTTTCAATATTAAACGTGCCATATTTTGGCGCTTCAAAAAAACCCTGCATCGCCGCTTCAGCCAGCCAGCCTGATTTAAGCCAATCAAACAACCATTCATTGGTATATTTAATGTTCTCAGCGTCCACTCCCGAACCGATATTAATTAACCATTTACGATTAAATTTTTCTTGTGATCCAAGAGGCTCCGCGATTATTATCGGCAATCCAAGGGCGCAGTAGAATGAAAGCTCCGATGGCTTTGTCCACAATATATCTGTTACGCGCAAAATTTTATTAAAATTTTCAAAATATTTTTCACGCCTGTCTTCATGTAAAATCTGTATATTCTTTCCAAGCGCCTTCGCTAACCCTAATTTTTTCACTTTGTCCTCAAAGTATTCCTTGACTTCGCGTCTGATGCCAGCGACAAGAATCATTCTTATTTCTTCTTTTTCAATTTGATTGTTCAAACTTTTAATTATGCGTATTCCCAGCTCTCGTTGCGATCCTGCTCCGCCAACGGCAAAAGTAATTGTCAACGGATAATTAGATTTTTCAGGCACAGCATCTTTTCCTAAATATTCAGTGATCGTCATGCGGTATTTCGCAATATATCTATTCTCCGGATCTAAGTTACGCAAACGCTTACCAATATCCTTTTTTAAGACTGACAATCGCTCATCGCCAAGATTTTCCAAGGGCAAAGGAAAACCAGTAAAAAATATTTTGTCCTCGTGCACACCATACAGCTGCAACCTTTCATAAACTCGCTTATTTGGAGCCAGATATTTTATTTTGCTTTTCATCGGATCAGGCGCGGCCCAAGCGCGTGACACGTCAGCGTCGCACACTACTAGATAAATATCATGCTGATAATTAAACTCCTCTGCCATATAAGCCACGGTAAAAAATGTAGTTACCATCGGCAAATTGAATTTATTCAATCTGTCAATCAGATCTTTGCCCCAGTTATGTTTTCGGATCATTCTGATATTAGTTTTAAGTTGCAGACTTTTGGCAAGCAAATTGCGGCGCGGATAAAAATTTTTTATTCTCTGCATCTGATCCATACTCCAAAACAAAATATCACCGATTATAGGAATTCTCTTGGCGCGAGAAACAATCTCATACGGCTTTTTCCCCCCTAGCCATATCTTTAAGTCTTTTGCTGGAATATTCGGATAATTGTTGGCCAAAATCATTTCTCTATTATGGTCCAAATAACGCAATGGAATAGCCGCGCGCTGATGTCCATAGCCAAGATCAACTGCCACCAGACAAATTTTTTGCTTGTGAATTATATTTTTTTTCGCCATATTTTAATTATATCATAAAACTTTTTAAAAATTAAAACCCGCGTCGCGTAGGACGAAACGGGCTTATCCACATTTACAATTTAAAATCATTCCTCTCCCAGCGTGTCTTGCGTTTCTTCGCTGTTTCGCGATTCATCAATATTCGTAGTTGTTGCTTCCACTCTTTCAGTTTGTTGGCTTGTGTCATCAACATGATATTCCGCGCCGCCATCCTCATTGTTTGCCCTGTCTCCAGTCGTTGCAGACACTGGCTGTTGTTGTTTTTGAGCTTCAGTCTTGGCCTTTCCGGTTTCAGTCAGCTCAATCGCGACATTTTCAATAATAATATCTCGCGTCGGATGATCATTTTCATTCGTGGCTACATTCTCTATCATGTCCAATACGTCAAAACCATCAACTACATAGCCGAAATTAGTATGCACGCCATCAAGATGCGGCGTAGCTTCGGCTGTAATAATAAAAAATTGCGACCCATTGGTATCAACCCCGGAATTTGCCATAGCAAGCGATCCCCTGACTAGTTTATGGTCATTAAATTCATCAGGAAAAATGTATCCCGGTCCGCCGAAACCATCATCCTCCCAATTATTATCCTTGGAGTTAGGGTCGCCTGATTGCACCATAAATCCTTTTATCACACGGTGAAATTTTACGCCATTATAAAAATTAGCGGCCATTAAATTAATAAAATTGGTAACTGTTTTCGGCGATTCATCCGCGTAAAATTTTAATTTAACGTCACCAAAATTTGTTTTCAATATTGCTCCAGCGACATCTTCCAACCCAATTACGGGAGCCATGTTTTTTTGACCATCGTCTGCCGCCGTCAAGCTGCCAAAATCCGCGGCAATGCCCGGGGGAGTTTCAGCTCCTTTTCCGTTTATTTTCGTTTTCTTCAAAGAACATCCGCTAAGAATCAATACGCACATTATAACGCAAACTATTATCTTTTTCATAAAATCTACTCCAATCGCTAATGTTGCGCAAAATAGTTCTGGCAAATGCGCTGTTCGCACAACATAAATTAATTACTAAAAATTATCATCCATCTTGCATTTAGGGTTTCTACAAAAAATGAACCCGTCAAATTGATTTATAAACAGTTTCCAATTTTTTTGTATGAGCTTGCCAATTATATTCAGCTTTAATCTGTTCAAGACCCGCTTTCCCCATCTGCAGTCGCAACTGATCATTTTTCAAAAGTTCAGCCATTTTTTGCGCTAAATCAGCGGCGTCACAAGGCTTTACCAAAAACCCGCTCCGCATGAAACTGGCGACTTGCCTAACGCCCGGCAAGTCAGAAGCAATGACAGCTTTGCCAAAACTTTTTGCCTCAAGCATTGTTAAGCTGAACGCTTCAGATTTGTTGATCGCGGGAGCAACGCAAATATCACACATCTGATAATACGCAGCTAATGCGCGATCGTCTGTCTTGCCGGCGAAAATTATCTTGCCAAGCGAATTCTCCTTTGCCGCGCATGCTTTATATTTTTCCAAAAGATTACCCGCTCCAACCACAATCAACCTCGTTTTTTCATTTTTTTTTATGACATAGCTGAAAGCCCTGATCAAAACATCCACACCTTTAAAATAATGAGCCTTGTCTAAATTCCCGACGAATAAAACAATTTTCTCATCGGCTGAAATATCCAGTTTTTGCTTGTTAATCGTTGACTGATAACTATCAGCCGACAACTGCCTAGCCCCAAACGGAATTTCTACAAATTTATTTTTATTTTTTTTATAAATATTTTTTATATCAGCATGCTCCACATAATCAATCGTAGAACAAGCTATCTTTCCAGCCATTTTAAATAAACTTTCTTGAAGCAGTCTTGAAGGCAAGCTTAAAATTTTCAACAAAAAATTATCAAATTCAACATCCATATGATAGTAAATCAGCAATTTCTGTTTTTTAAAAAATCCAAACTTTTTCCCGAACCAAATAATTTCTTGGCCGCCAAAAAAAGGATAATGCAGTTGAATAATATCAAAATCTCTCAATTGCCAGAGTAAACTAAAACAAAAACCGCCGTTACCAATCTTAAGCCATGGTTTTAACCATACTGTTTTAAAACCATCATGTTGAACTTTTTCCAAGCCACCGTTCAACGCAAAAACAACCACTTGATTATTTCTCGCTGTTCCGATGGCTTGCTCGCAAGCGGCATTTCCCATGCCAGATTGATATGGCGGAAACTTACAAACGATGTGGGCGACGCGCATAAAACTGTTATTTAATAAATTTCTTTATCAACCTAAAATACATCTTTAAAAAAGGATTGCCGATCTTGTCAAGCAACGGATTTTTGATCTTCTGAAATTCAATTACCGGAGAGCAAAATTCAAACACTTTAGCGTCGCTATATTGCCGCGTAGTCTGAATTTCCTTTCTTCCACGCAAGACCGATTTGAAATTTTTCCACACCCACAAATGCGCTTTGGCGCGCTCCAAGGCAAAACCGCGCAACAGAGAAAAAATAATTAAACCTAATTCAAGCGGGATGATCGCCGGCAAAATCAAAAGCCATGTGCGGACTTTATAAAACTTGAACAATAGATACATTCTGTTTTTTTCCATCCAGTAATAGCGAATCTTATTCTTATCAGCCGGAAATTTATAGTTGTGATAGACAATTGCATTTTTAATCGCGAGAAGATGCCAGCCAGCAAGCCGTGCGCGCAGACAAAAATCAGTATCTTCGTGATAAGCGAAATAAAGCTCGTCCAATAGGCCGATACTGCCAAAGACCTGGCTCTTAATGACAACAGCTGAAAAGGAACAGTAAGCGGGTTCATAATTTTCAGATTTAAATTGCCGTAAAAAGTCCTCTTTTTTCATCCCATCGCCAAAACTGTAGCCAAAACCGCAGTAGTTCAAACAATTGCCGAAATTATTGACTTTGTTTTTTTCCGGATAGCGCATTATCAGCGGCTGGGCAATGCCAAGTCTATCGTCTTTTGACATAACAGTAACGAGAATGTCCAAAAAATTAGGCGTAACTACGGCATCGCCATTAAGCAAGACTGAATAATCCGCACCATGCTCTAAAGCATATTTAATGCCCTGATTATTTCCGCCGGAAAATCCTTTGTTTTTTTCATTAACAATTAATTTGTCAAAATTATGCATTTTAATCTGCCACTGTCGCAATTTCTCAACTGTATCATCCTTTGAAGCGTTGTCCACCACGACTAAATGCCAATTCTCTTTTGGATAAGCCAAGTCGCGTAAACTCAAAAATAGTTCGGACAAATATTTTCCTGAATTCCAAGTAACGATTATAATATATACTTTTGACATAAGGTATATATAAAAAGGTAGAAAAGCCTATATTCTATAATCAAGCATAGCATAATTTAAAATAAAGGCAAAAATAAAAAATGATTTCAGTAAAAACCGCCAAATGTGTTTGCATATTACCTTGTCCAGCTTGACAAAAATAATAAAAAATGCTAACATATATTCACTAAAAAGTACTTTAACAAAAATTAAAAAAAGCGGCGAAAGCCGCAAGGAGGTATTATGTTTTTAAAAAAGGTAAGGGATGTGCGCGTGTTCGCACTCGTCTTGTTATGCGTATTGGCTTCCAACGCAAAAGCTGAACAATTGACAGTTGATTTGACA
>PEXX01000024.1 GCA_002778965.1 Candidatus Kuenenbacteria bacterium CG08_land_8_20_14_0_20_37_23
AATATCTTTTTGCAATAAACTAGCAGGAGGTTCCAGCTCATTATATTTTTTTTCTAATTCTTTGATTTTCTTTGTTTTTTTCTCTAAATCTTTCTGCAGTTCAGCCAGCTCATCGGCTTGTTCTTTGATTGGCAGTGTTTTTTTCTCTAAATCTTTCTGCAGTTCAGCCAGCTCATCGGCTTGTTCTTTGATTGGCAGAAGTTTTTCGCTTGGTGATGTTTCCGGGCGGACTTCAGTGCCAGGGTTATTATCTGATTGTCCGGTAGAGGGTTCTTTAAGAACTGGATTAGTTTTCGATTTATCTGGCTCTTTTGCAATATTTTTAATTTCATCCGTGGTTTGTTTAGCATTATTACTAACTTTCTGATCTATTATCTCTACTACAATATTAGCTTCGTCTGACAAAGGAATATCCTGATGACCTTCACTAGTGATAATATTAGCTTCGGCCGTAATTTGCTCCTGTGCAACGTCCGCGACTTCATTTACGCTGGGCTGCTCTGATCGGTTAAATAACCTTCTTAATCTTTCAGGAATATTACGAAACTTATCAAATATTTTCTGTCCAAAATTTTTATCGGGTGTTATATCTGAATGTTCTATTCCTTTAGCTTTTCTAAGATTAATCATTTTTTCCAAATCGCCAACGCTTGACCGTGAGCCAGAGTCAGACTTTTCCACATCGGACGTATGGCGGGCTTGTCTCCTATTGATGTAACGTTCCAGATTGCTCATATGCATATGTTTGAAATTATATTAGTTATCAAAAATAAAATAACCAGGCTATTGATTTTATTAATAACCTGTTTTATCTTTTTTTGTCTGGCACCTTCCCTATCCTGCTGAATAATATGTCTAATTTTCAGGCGTAATCGTTCCGCCTCTTGGTGAAAACGATCATAGACTTCCAGTATTCTGACGATTTTACTTTGATCAACTGTTAGCGGTTGTCCTTGAAGACTATTTTGATCATGTTTACTCATATATTAATTTTGGCTCATATTTTTGGCGTCAATAAGATCCTCAAGGAATTGGATACGGAAATTTTTCAGAATCTCAACTACTTTTTCGTCCAGATTGGCGATTTTACTCTTAAAAAATTGATAGAGTTGTTCGGGCGCCGGCTCTTTTTCAATCAGATCCAGGTATTCTTCCACATCCCCCTCTTTAAGCTCTTTCATCATCTCAATGCCCATTTTTTTAGAGACTAGAGCCGCCAGGTTACTTTTATATTCCACTTCTTTTTCCGGGGTCAGGTGCTTAAAACCGGCCTGCATTACCAGGTCGTCAACAAAGGTTTGGATAAGATCGTTTTGCATATTTTTCGAAAAATTAATTTTTAAGGGAAAATTAAAAAAAATTTATGAAACACCGATAGCCGTTTGCTCCTAGCGGACATCCTTTATCAAACCAACCAACTGGTCATTGCTCGCGAGAATTTATTTTTTGTTTTTGGTACTTGCCGCTGGAGATTCCTTTCCAGTGTCGTCCATCTTGCCATTCGCCTAAATAATGAATTCAGACTTTCATAAATGGCAATAAAATTAATTATTTATCCACACTTTAATTTTACACCATTTATCAAGGTTTTGAAAGAACTAGCGAGTTTCGTAATCAGCAGATATTATTATAGCATATTATTTCTAAAAGCAATAGCACTTATATGGGTCTGTCTAAAATAATCAATTATCAAAAATGTTTTAAAAATTATATAATAAAGGTATAATAATGGAACAAGAGAGCAATAATATTTATTTACCAATTAAATTGTAAAGATATGCCAATAAACCCGGATAAATTAAAAAATCAGCCCATTTTAGAACAGAGTAGCATACAAGCGATGCTTGAAGAGCAAAAAGAAATTTTAGACGAGATTTATAAGGAAACTAGAAAGACCCGCCATTATATTATGGTCGGCAAAATCATCAGTTTTATTTATCTTTTGCTGATTATCGTCCCAATTATTTTTGCAATTATTTATCTGCCATCGTTGATTAAGAACGCCATTGCTCCATATCAGGATCTTTTAAATAACGGGCAAGGCGCTAAGGGTAATTTTGACATGAACTCAATCAATGACATTTTGAAACAGCTTGGCAAATAGAAAGCGTATCAGCATTTCAATGGGTCTGTATTTTATATTTTTTAAATTAGATATTTATGCATGAACTAATAGAGAAAGCGAGAGGGTTATTAAAAAAAATTAAAGAGGCTCGCTCTGTCTTTGATCTTGACACGAAAAAAAATAAAGTCTTGGCGCTTGAAACTGAAATGAGCCTGCCTGATTTTTGGCATAATCGCAGGAAGTCTATGATGGTTTCTAAAGAAGTTTCTGTTTTAAAAGATGAGATTTGCAGTTGGGATAATTTGAAGAAAGAAATTGATGAGATATTATCAATTGCCGAAGAAGCTGAAAGAGAAAACGACAGTTCATTGGGGCAGGAATTGGCGCAGAAGTTCGTTGAGCTTGAAAATGATTTTAAGAAAATTGAATTTAGTCTGCTTATGGCTGGCAAATATGACAGCTATAATATTATTATGTCTATTTACGCTGGCGCTGGAGGTACTGACGCCCAAGATTGGGCGGCAATGCTTTTGCGCATGTATTTGAGATATGCCGAAAATAAAAAATTCAAAGTCAAAATTCTGGATCAATCTCCAGGCTCCGAGGCCGGCATTAAATCTGTTCTATTGGAAATACTGGGCAAATATGCTTATGGCTACCTGAAATCCGAAGCAGGCGTGCACCGCCTAGTGCGCATTTCACCGTTTGACGCCGAAAAAATGCGTCATACTTCATTTGCCATGGTTGAAGTTTTGCCGGAACTGGAAGAAGTCGGCGAGATAGACATTAAAGACGATGATTTGCGCATTGACGTTTTTCGCGCTTCGGGTCATGGCGGCCAGAGTGTTAATACTACTGATTCAGCGGTCAGAATAAGGCATATGCCGACAGGCATTACCGTGAATTGCCAAAATGAAAGATCCCAGCATCAGAACAAGGAGACGGCTTTAAAAATTTTAAAGTCTAAATTGTATCAGTATTATCTCACCGAGCTTGAAGAGGAGAAGCAAAAACTGCGCGGCGAGTTTACCGAAGCCGCTTGGGGCAATCAGGCAAGATCTTATGTTTTGCATCCATATAAACTGGTTAAAGATCATTTGACTAATTTTGAAACGCAAGAAGTTGATAATGTGCTTGATGGCGGATTGGATAGTTTTATAGAGATGCGTTTGAAACAAGAAGTAAATAAAAATTTTTAAAGCTCAAATTGCAAATAAAATAGACGATATGAAGTCATATCTTAGCGCTTTATGATGAGAAAGTCCCAAATTTTCTGTATTGTCTGTTTATTTTTTATTTTAGGTGTGTTGTCTGGCAATTTTTTGAAGGTTGACGATTTTTATTTATTTATTTTTATTTTATTTGGATTGATTGTCAGTATTATTTTTCGTAAAAACAAAAAAATATTTACAGTTGGTCTTGCGGCCATTTTTTTATTATTGGGATTTTGGCGGTTGCAAGTCGCAATTATAAAAATTGATGAAAGCAAGGCGGCGTATCATAATGGAGAAGTATTAGAATTTGTCGGCCAAGTTATAGATGAACCAGATACAAGGGTTGATAAGACCAAATTTATAATCGGTCATATATTAGCTGGAAATGCTTCTTTAAAAGGAAAAATTCTTGTGAACCTGCCGAATTTTCCTGAATATCATTATGCCGATTATCTTAAAATTGTTTGTGAATTGCAAACACCGGAGGAAATTGAAGATTTTGATTATGGCGCTTATTTGGCCGTGCAAGGAATTTATTCAGTCTGTTACCAACCTGAATCTGTGGGGGCATATGACAATACGTCCTCGCATAACAATACAGCCAAACTGTTGACAGCATATAAAAAATTCCGCAAACAAATTATCAATTTTAAATTGCAAACAAAACAAATAGTTGATAAGTCATTGCGCTATCCTCATTCAGAAATACTGTCTGCTATGATTTTGGGCCTAAGGCGCAATATTCCGCAAAATGTTTTAGACAATTTTTCGCAAGCCGGTATTTCCCATATTATCGCGATTTCAGGCTTGCATATTACCATTATCTCCGGACTTTTAATGAATTTTTTTCTCGTTCTTGGTCTCAAGCGCTGCCAGGCTTTTTGGTTGGCAACGCTAGGACTGGTTTTGTTTATAATGATGATCGGTTTTGGAGCTTCAAGCATGCGCGCCGCGATTATGGGTTTTTTGGTGGCTTATGGATTAAAAGAAGGACGGATGTCGCGCTCATTAAATTCCTTGCTTGCGGCAGCGTGCGTATTGCTGGCGATTAATCCTAAGCTATTACTTTTTGACATAAGTTTCCAGCTGTCATTCCTGGCAGTTGCAGGTATAATATATTTGGGAGAACCAATTGGAAATTTTTTGATTAAAATAAAGATTCCCGATTTTTTACAGATAAAATCTTCGCTGATGATGACTCTCTCTGCGCAGATTGCGGTTTTGCCGCTGATCGTTTATTATTTCGGCAATTTGTCGATGATCGCGCCATTGGCTAATATTTTAGTTTTGCCTATCTTGCCGTTTATTATGATTGCCGGATTTATGCTGATTTTTTTTGGATTTATTTTTTTGCCATTTGCTCAAATATGTGGCTATGTCATGAATTTTGGCATCGGATGGATTTTATTTGTGGCTGACAAAGCGTCTTCCATGGCCGGCTCCTGTTGGCAAGTTGGGAAAATTGATTTTTTTTGGATTTTTATTATTTATATTTTTTTAGGCTGGTGGATTTGGCTATTGAATAAAAATACGCAACGCATTTAATTTATTGCCATGCGAAAAATTAGTAAAAAATTGTCAATAGTTGGTTTAGTCGCGGTATTTATCATCGTTATGATAATATTATTTATTCGGCTTGATTTGGATTTGACCTCTTTGACTTTGAAAAAAGTATTGCCAGAAGGACGGATTTATGGTGTGAGCCGGGAGCAGGCAGTAAAAGCCAATAACCTTGAAGTTATTTTTTTTGATGTTGGCCAGGGCGACGCCATTTTGATTAATACTCCGGAAAACAAACAGATTCTTATTGATGGCGGTCCGGACAATATGATTTTGGATAAACTGGCGGAGTATCTAGCCTGGAACGACAAAAGCATTGACGTTGTAGTTTTGACTCATCCGCACGCTGATCACGTGACCGGGCTTGTGCAAGTGCTTGAGCGTTTTAATATAGACGAGGTCTGGATTACAGGCGTTGTTTACGCGTCAAGCGCTTATCTTGAATTTTTAAATTTGATTAAAGAAAAGAATATTCCGGCTAAAATAATATTTGCTTGCGGACAAGGCAAACAGAAGGTAGCAATAATTTCTGAAGAACAAAAAGAAAAGATCGAATGCGAGGATGAAATTAATTTTGAGAATAACATCAAAATAACTTTTTTGTGGCCGCTGGAAAATCTATCTGGCAAGAACAGCGATAATTTGAACAACAGTTCTATTGTTTTCCGTTTGGATTACAATGACAGTTCTCTTCTTTTTACCGGAGATATTGAAGAAGAAGCGGAAAATGGAATTATTGGGACAGCGAACGTTCTGACCGGTTATTTGCAGGCGGATATTCTGAAAGTTCCACATCATGGATCCTCTTCCTCGTCTCATCAGGCGTTACTGGATTTAATCAGCCCAAAATACGCGGTCATTTCAGTTGGGCAGGATAATCCTTTCGGCCACCCATCTTTGCGGACGCTACGCCGTTTAGAAAGAATGAATATTAATATTTTGAGAACAGACAAACACGGGGATATTGTTTTTGAAAGCAACGGAGTTGATTTGTTGAAAAGATAACAAGTTGTTTTCAGCAACCCGAGGATTTGTTTGACATTTATATTATGATATGGTATTTTGATATTAATATTACCAATTTAATTTAAATTTTTTATGCTTTCGCCTAAAGAAGAAAAAACAGTACTTTTAATCAAGCCAGATGGCGTTAAACGCGGTATTGTCGGCGACATTATAAGCCGCATTGAACAGCGAGGTCTAAAGCTTATTGCTTTAAAAATGCTGAATGCCAGCAAGGGGAAAGCCAGAAGCCACTATCCGGGAACTGATACTTGGCTGATTGGCATGGGCAACAAGACTTTGGAAAATTATGAAAAATACGGCAAGGATCCGATTAAAGAATTGGGCAGTGATGACCCAAAGAAAATCGGCGACAAAATTTACGATTGGAATGTTGAGTATTTGACATCCGGTCCAATGGTGGCTGTGCTGATTAAGGGATTGCACGCGATTGATATGGTGCGCAAGATTGTCGGCCATACTTTGCCGTCAAAGGCGGATATGGGCACTGTCAGGGGCGATTATTCGGTTGACTCGCCGACATTGGCCAACGGACAAAAACGCGCTATCAGGAATATTGTGCATGCCTCGGGCGATTTAGGCGAGGCGACTCATGAGATCAAGCATTGGTTTAAAGAAGATGATATATGCGATTATAAGAGAAGCGACGAGGATATTATGTTTTAGTCAATCTGGTTTTGAGTTATAATTGTAATATTGTAAAAGATCTGTAAAATTTATAAACAGAGCTTTTTTTAATTTATTTTTAAATTTATGCTATGATAAATCCGCATGAAAACTCATCCGTTAATCAAAAAAATCGAACAGGCTGGTCTGATTGGCCGGGGTTGCGGCACTTTTCCGACTGCCAAAAAATGGCAGGCAGTTTTAAATGAAAAGGAAAAAGAAAAATATGTGATATGCAACGCTTCAGAATCCGAGCCTGGAATTTTTAAAGATGAGTTCATTTTAAATAATTATCCGGAAAAAGTCATTGACGGCATAAATTTGGCAATCAAGACACTTGGCGCTAGAAAGGGATTTATTTATCTCAAGCCGTCATATTATGATAAATTCAGGCAAAAGCTTGAGGTATTGATCGGAGATGATAAGATTGAGCTTTTTTCTAAAAAATTGGGAGATTATATTGGCGGAGAAGAATCAGCTATGATCAATTTGATGGAGGGCAAACGCGAGGAGCCTCGTTTGAAACCGCCATTTGTGACCAGTATTGGTTTTCTTAACAAGCCGACTTTGGTCAATAATTGTGAGACCTTTTATGATATTGCCCTGATTGACAGAGGAAAATATGAGCACGAGAGGTTTTTTTGTATTTCAGGCGATAAGACGCTGCCGGCTGTTTTTAGATTTGACGAAAAAATAACTGTCAAAGAAGCCATTAGAAAAAGCGGTCTTTATCCTGATTTTCCTTTTTTTATCCAGCTTGGCGGAAAAATGTCTGGCACATGTTTGAGACGCGATCAGACAGATGATTTGTCCATAAAATATTATGCGGGTCTTTTTATCCATAGTTATGAAAAGGACGAAAAGCAATTGATACGCAGTTGGCTCAAGTTTTTTGCTGAAGAGTCTTGCGGGCAATGCGTGCCATGCCGAGAGGGTGCTTACCGCCTTTATAATCTGTATGAGTCTGGCGGTTATGATAAGGAACTGTTTACCGATATTTTGTTCACTATGGAAAACACAAGCCTGTGTTCTTTTGGCAAAATGGCGACTGTGGCGATTAGCAGTTATTTTAAAAATATTAAGCAAGAAAAAATTTTGGACTGGAAAGAGCGTTTAACATGCTATTAGAAAAAATGTCAAAAAAAATACAAATTTTAATAAACAACAAAAATTATTTTGCTCAAGAGGGCCAAACTATTTTGGATATTGCCATAAAAAACAATTTATTTATTCCTACGCTTTGCAAGCACCCGGATTTAAAAATCCATGGCAAATGCAGAGTATGTTTGGTTGAAGTTGAAGGTCTTGGGGTAGTGACGTCTTGTTCAACTCCAGTGGAGAATGGAATGAAAATCAAATTAGATACACCTGATGTAGCAAGGGCTAGAAAAATAAATCTTGAAATGATTTTTGCCGAGCATATTGAAAAATGCGAGTCTTGTGTCCAATCGGATAGTTGCGCGCTCAAAGATTCTTCTAAAAAATATGCCGCTCCGCTGGCAAGATTTAATGACCGTAAAAAAAATTATCCTGTATGGCATTTCGGCGCGCTGGGCGAAAGAGCCATAAAAAAGAAGAAAAAAGAGATAGATGAAAAGATTGAGAAAAAAGACGTAGAACTCCGCAAAAAACAGGTCAAACAACACGGGACAGGTTTTATCCAATTTGACGCCAGTAAATGCATTGACTGCGGTATTTGCACTGAAATTTGCAGAGAAAAACAAACTGTGGATTTTTATGAGACTCACGGCAAAGGATATTTAACGCAAACTAAACCAACTGATGATTTTAAGAGGGATTGCACCTATTGCGGCCAGTGCGTTGTACATTGTCCGGCAGGAGCGATTCAAGGCGTATCGCATTGGAAGAATGTTGAGGAATTGTTAGAAAATAAACAAGATAAAGTTTTGGTAGCACAAATTGCTCCCTCAATCAGAGTAAGTATCGGCGAAGAATTTGGCATGGACTATGGGCAGGTTGTTACGGAACAATTAGCCGCCGCTATACACGAGCTTGGATTTGATTATGCTTTTGATGTTACATGCGGCGCTGATTTCACCACTTATGAAGAGGCCAGAGAACTTATCCATTGGCTTGAGTCTGGCAAGAATCGGCCGATGTTGACTTCTTGTTGCCCTGGCTGGGTCAAATTTGTTGAGTTTTATTATCCTGATTTTGCGCCTCATTTGACTACTACCCGCTCACCGCATATTATTTCAGGAATTTTAGCTAAAACATATTTCGCGGATTTGATAGATAAAAAGGCAAAAGACATAATTGTAGTGTCAATTATGCCATGTACTGCCAAAAAGCAGGAAATCAGTCTGTACCGTCATAAACTTGATTCAGATTTATGCATTGAAAGATTGGGTTTTGAAGATTATGAGATAGCAACAAAATGTTTTATTAAACATAATGAAAATAAGGATGAATTGCGTTTGCCGGCTGTTGATTATGTATTGACCGCGCGTGAGTTTGCCTATCTTTTGAAAAGAAATAAAATTGATTTTGCGAAAATTAAACCGCGGGCAATGGACAGTCCTTTGGGCGAATATTCTGGGGCAGGCGTGATTTATGGAGCTTCTGGCGGAGTCATGGAGTCGGCTCTGCGCACAGCAGATGCTTTTTTACGAGTTAAGAAAAAATTTGGAAGTCTTGAGCCTGTCCTTTTGGGAAAGAATTTCGTGTCTGACAAGAAGCGACTGTCAAACATCGCAACTGGCAGGATTGATTTTAAGGAGGTCAGGGGCGAGCAGGGGATTAAGGAGGCTACTGTTAAGCTAGGCGGCATTAAGCTCAAAATGGCCGTTGTCAACGGGCTTGGCAACGCGCGTGCGCTTTTGGACAATCTTGCCGCGCGCAGAGTAAAATATGACTATGTTGAAGCAATGGCCTGTCCAGGCGGGTGTATTGGCGGCGGAGGCCAGCCAGTGCCAGTTTCCAGTCAGATTAGGATCAAACGCTCTGTCGCGCTCTATGGCATAGATAAAGACTTAAAAATTCGCACTGCTCACGATAATGTCGCGCTTTTGAAAGTTTATCGGGATTATTTTCAGGGAGACGAGGCCGTTATTGAAAGTTTGTTACACTGCAGGTATAATAAGATTGACCGCGGAGGATATAAAGAAGTTTAAAATTTTTGGTTGTTTAAATAATTTTTTCACTTTTAATAATATGCCGCAAACAACAACTCTCGCAAAATTAAATATTTCATATGCTGTCAAATTTTTAATACTTTTGACCATGGCTGTTTGCGCGCCGCTTTTCGGTTTCCATTCCCAATGGGTAACCGGCCCGATTGTCAATATGGCGCTTATTCTGTCTGTTTTTACGCTTGGCATTCGCGGCGCTTTTTTGATCGGTCTTTTGCCGTCAACCATTGCCCTTGGCGCCGGTCTTCTGCCGGCTATTTTAGCGCCCATGATTCCTTTCATTATCATCTCCAACTGCCTGTTTATTTTGGTTCTTGATTATTTCAAAAATCGGTTGTCGGACAAGGAGATTGCTGCCGTTGATTATTTTCTGGCCATTTTTGTATCCGCGGGCCTGAAGTATTTATTTTTACTGTCAACTTCAAAAATTGTCGCAGGACTTTTATTAAAACAGGAATTGGCCGCCAAAGCGGCTGATATAATGTCTTACCCGCAATTTTTTACGGCTCTGATCGGCGGGGTTTTGGCCGGAGGAGCTTTGAAGATATTAAAAAATGCCAAACAAACTTAAGCCAATCAAAAATTTGGCTAAAGATTTAAAGAATATATCGGCTAAGCGCGTGCTGGTGCGCTGTGATTTTGACGTGCCGCTGAAACAATTAATAATTAACAATAAACAAGAAATAAAAGTCAGGATAATTGACGACAGCAGACTAAAGACATGCCTGCCAACCATTCAATATTTGATCAAAAAGCAAGCCGGACAGATTATTTTAGCCGGTCATCTCGGCCGTCCGGATGGCATGACAGTTAAAAATTTAAGTTTGTTTCCAGTTGCTAAAAGATTAGAGAAATTGTTGGCAGAAAATACAAAATATACGTCAAAGTCGGATCAGCATATGGCCGGAGTGACACAAAATACTCATAAATTCAAAATTCAAAATTCAAAATTCAAAATTCATTTTATCAAAGACATTGACCGATATTTTTCCCGCAAAATTCAAGAGCTGGTCAAATCAAGCGCAAGCCGCATTATTATGCTTGAAAATTTGCGTTTTTCCGGCAGAGAAGAGGCCAACTGCGGTCGTTTTGCAAAGAATTTGAGCCGTATTGCCGATGTTTATGTTAACGAGTCTTTTGCCGCTTCGCACCGCGCGCATTCATCAATTGACGCGATTCAGAATTATTTGCCGAGTTATCTTGGATTTCATACGCAAAAGGAAATTGAAAATTTATCCGCGGTGCTGGACGATCAGCAGAAGCCGCTCGCTCTTATTGTAGGCGGCGCTAAGATTGAAACGAAATTGCCGCTGATTAATTTATTTTTGAACAGAGCTGATTGTATTTTAATCGGCGGGGCTGTGGCGAATAATTTTCTGAAAGCATCAGGGCATGATATTGGCGGATCGCTTGTTGACGACAGTTTTTTGGCTACCGCGAAAAGAATGTTGGCTTTATCTGGAAAGACCGCTGGACCGCAAAATTTTAAGGACAAGAGAAAAATTCAGACATCAAATGCCAGGTTGATTTTGCCGGTTGACTGGAAAATGGAAGGCAGCAGAATTTTTGATATCGGCCCGCGGACAATTAAATTATTTGGTGGTATAATTCAGACAGCCAAAACGATAATTTGGAATGGGCCGATGGGACGCTCGGAAATCGTTAAATTCAAAACAGGCACGGCCGTGGTCGCCAAATTAATTTTAGAATCAGGCGCAAGGACTGTTATTGCCGGTGGCGATACTGGCTTGGTCTTGAGAGGAAAAAAGATTCCTGCCAATATATTTATTTCGTCAGGCGGCGGAGCCGCGCTTGAATTTTTGAGCGGCAAAAGATTGCCAGGGATAAGATAATAATTTTCACCAATTATTTGGATTATGTCTAAAATAGAAAAAATTAAAGCCAGTGAAATACTTGATTCGCGCGGAGATCCGACGGTTGAAGTCAGGGTTGAATTGGACAATGAAATTTTTGGAGTGGCTTCTGTGCCGAGCGGAGCTTCTACCGGAGTTCACGAAGCGCTTGAGTTGCGCGATGGCGACAAAAAGCGTTATCAAGGCAAGGGCACGCTAAAGGCCGTTGCTAACATTAATAAAAAAATAGCTCCTGTTTTGACCGGTTATGACGTGGAAGATCAACAAAAGATAGACAACACGATGATTGATATGGACGGCACGCCTGATAAAGAAGAATTAGGCGCTAATGCCATACTTGGAGTCTCACTGGCTTGCGCGCGCACAGCAGCTTTTTCCCAGAAAATTCCGCTTTACGGCTATATCAATAAATCATATGGGCTGCCGGCAGTCAGCCGCAGAATTCCAATTCCTTTATTCAATATTTTCAACGGAGGAAAACACGCGGACACTAATCTTGATTTTCAGGAGTTTATGATAATTCCAATTATTGACGCAAGTTTTAAAGAAAGGCTGCGCATAGCCGCGGAGATATTTCATGAATTAGGCAGAGTGTTAAAAGATATCGGGTTGGATATTGATGTGGGTAATGAAGGCGGTTACGCGCCGAATATTGATTCTTCAGTCAAAGCAGTTGAATATATTCTCCTTGCCGTAGAGAGAGCAGGGTATAAAGCATGGGAACAAATTGCCCTTGGTATGGACGCAGGAGCTTCCAGTTTTTATCTGGCGCGCGAACAGATGTACAATTTTAGCCTTGACGGATCGTCGCTCGATTCCGACCAATTGATTTACCTGTATAAAGAGTGGTTTGGCAAGTATCCGTTTCTTCTGATTGAGGATCCTTTAGCAGAAGACGATTGGCACGCATGGCAGGCCATGTCTAAAGAGTTCGCGCGAATTAATCTTAAAATTCATAATTATAAGCTTGACGGCCAGAAATTCATCAGGCTGCACGAAAAAAAATTGCACCCGGTAATTGTCGGAGATGACATTTTTACCACAAATTCAAAAAGGCTTGAGGAGGGCATCAGGCTTGGAGTGTCCAACGCAGTAGTAGTCAAACCGAATCAAATTGGCACACTTACCGAGACTATTGAATTTGCCAAATTAGCCCAAGATAACGGTTATCAGCTCGTTGTTTCACATCGTTCCGGCGAAACGTATGATGATTTCATTGCCGATCTCGCAGTCGCGCTTGGCAGTGAATTCATAAAAGCTGGCGCGCCATCACGCGGAGAGAGGGTTGCAAAATATAATAGATTGCTGAAGATAGAGGAGGAAATTTACGGATGAATTAAACGCGCAAGTTTTTTATGTCATTTATAATTCTCTTGGTATATGCGCAAAGCATTTTTTAAAATAACGGGAAGATTTTTTTACAGGCCTTTTGTATTAACAATTTTGGACGGTTTCGGCATCGCGCCGTCCGGGCCTGGCAATGCTGTGGCTATTGCCAAAATGCCTTTTTGGCGGTCTATTTTAAAAAAATATCCTTACACCGAACTGGCCGCTCATGGCGAAGCAGTAGGACTTTTCCATGGCGCGGACGGCAATTCAGAAGCAGGCCATATCAACTTAGGCGCGGGGCGCATCGTAGAACAAGATTTGTTGATTGTTTCTAAAATGATAAAGGATGGCACTTTTTTTAGAAACCCAGCTTTTTTGCAAGCAATCAAGCATATTAAAAAGAATAAATCCAATCTGCATTTGATGGGATTATTGACTGGTGAAAATTCAGCGCACGCTCATCCGGAACATTTGGATGCGTTGATAGAATTATGTCGGCGCCAAAAAATTAAAAATATTTATTTGCATCTTTTTACAGACGGCCGTGATTCTCCTCCTTATGATGGGTATAATTTTTTACATAAATTGATTGGCAAGATTGACGCGAAGAGCGAACATATAGCTACTATTATTGGTCGTTTTTATGGCATGGATAGAAAAAAAGAATGGGGCCGCACCAAAAAAGCTTATGACGCTTTGATTTTTGGTTCTGGAATAAAAGACAATGACGCGTTGCACGCCATTGAAGAGTCTTATGCCCGCGGCCGGTCGGATGAATTTATAAAACCAATCACAATTCTTGAAAATAACGCGATACTGCCGAGAATAGCGGACAATGACGCAGTTATTTTTTTTAACGCAAGATCTGACAGGGCGCGCCAACTTACTAAAGCTTTCATCCAGATGGATTTTAATAAGGATAACCCGGATTCTTTTAAGAGAAAAAAAATTTTAAAAAATTTTTTATTCGTGGCATTGACCGACTTTGGTCCGGATCTGCCGAATCTATTGACAGCCTATCCATCTCCGGACATTAAGGCAACTTTGCCAATGGAGTTGGCTGATTTACGCCAATTATATATTGCTGAAACTGATAAATACGGCCATATGACATATTTTTTTAATGGCGGGTATGCTCATCCGGTTGGAGGAGAAGACAGGATCCTTGTAAGATCTCCGCGAGTAATGTCATATGACGCTACTCCCAATATGGCGGCGGCAGAGATAACCGAACTTATTATAAAAAATATCAAAGGAGAAATTTACGATTTTTTTGGAATTAATTTTGCTAATCCTGATATGCTTGGGCATACAGGAAATTTGACAGCCGCGATTAAGGGGCTTGAATTTGTTGATAGGTGCTTGAAAAAAATCAGCGAAGAAGTAGTTGTGAAAAGAAATGGCTGGCTGGTGATTGTCGCTGATCATGGAAATGTTGAGGAAATGATTGATCAAACAACCGGCAAGGTTGATACAGAACATTCTATTTTTCCAGTGCCTTTTATTTTAATTGGACCGGATGAAGTAGTTGGCAAGATAAAATTGAGGAGTAAAGGAATTTTAGCTGATGTGGCGCCAACCATACTTTATTTATTGAAAAAAGACAAGCCGCCGGAAATGACAGGCAGAAATCTTATTATGACATAACGCTCGTCGTTGTATGAATGCGGCAGGATTGATTTGTCAAAGGCGCAAATTTATATTAAGATAACAATATATTTCATAACATGAAGAACCAAGAATATAAAAATTTTAACACATTTCGTTTTTTTGAGGAGAATTATGGCAGGCAGAATAATGATGGCATAAGCGGGCTTGCCATGCCGGAATATAAAGAAAATAATTATTTCATTTTCAAACTGGCGGTTTTTTTGGTTATGGCTGGGTTGTTTGGCTTTGGGCTCATGCCGATACTGACCTATGTTTTGAAAACGCCATATCCTCTCGTGGTAATGGCGCAAGACGTACAGCGGCTTGATTTGCGGAAAAACGATTTGATTTTTGTTAGGGGCGTGGTTAGCGCGAAAGACATCAAACCGAGCGATGTCGTTGTATATAACGCAGATATAGATGACAGCGGAATGCGAGTTTTGTCGGTCGGTCGCGTTACTGGCAGAAATGACGGCGGCTTGTCAGTTGAAATTCAGGGCGATGCCGCATCTGTCAAGGAAGCGGCTTACCGTCAAGTTGTTGGCAAGGCGATTGGGAGAGAAACCGTATTTAGATTGCCATGGATAGGAGTGTTTGGGGGGTTGTTTAAGAAATTATAATATGCCGAAAGAGGAAATAGCAAATTTGATGGACAAAATAGAGTCTCTTGCCAAGAGGCGCGGTTTTGTTTTCCAATCATCAGAAATTTATGGAGGTTTCGGTTCCTGTTACGATTATGGTCCGCTTGGAGTGGAATTTTCCAACAATATCAAAAAAGCATGGTGGAAATCAATGGTGCAAACAAGGACAGACGTTGAAGGCATTGATGGGTCGATTATTATGCATCCGAAAGTTTGGCATGCGTCTGGGCACGTGGAGAGCTTTACCGATCCTTTGGTTGATTGTAAAAAATGCAGAAAAAGATTCCGTGCAGATCATTTGCTTGAAAATATCGGCACTAGACCCGATTTGGACGGCCGTCGCGAGCCGCCGCATGATGTTTCGTCCGTAACGTGTCCTGAATGCGGCGGAGGATTGACCGCGCCGCGCAATTTTAATTTATTGATGAAAACTTATATCGGCGCGGTTGAAGACAAAACTTCCGAAGCGTATCTGCGCGGTGAAACTTGCCAGGGGATATATGTTAATTTTAAAAACGTATTGGACGCCACAAGACAAAAAATTCCTTTTGGCATAGCTCAAATCGGCAAGGCTTTCCGCAATGAAATTACGCCTGGCAATTTCATCTTCCGCACGCGCGAATTTGAGCAGATGGAAATGCAGTATTTTGTCAATCCCAAAAAAGCCGACAAATATTTCGCATATTGGCGAGAGCAAAGGATGGGGTGGTATAAAAATTTTGGCATGCGAGATAATTTTTTGCGTTGGAGAGAGCATGCTGAAAATGAAAGAGCCCATTATGCCAGGGTTGCTTGGGATATTGAATTTAATTCGCCCTTTGGCGGATGGAAAGAGCTGGCTGGAGTGCATAATCGCGGGGATTGGGATTTAAGCCGGCACGAAAAATTTTCTGGAGTTGATCTGAATTATCGCGACTCGGAGACTAATGAGAAATACCATCCGTATGTCGTTGAAACATCTGACGGAGTTGGGCGCGCAATGCTAGCTTTTTTAATCAATGCTTACGACGAAGTTAAGACCCGTTCCGGCGAAAGTAATACAAAGCACGATCTGGAAGTGGTATTACGTTTGCATAAGGACTTAGCTCCTGTGAAAATAGCCGTGCTTCCACTTTCTAGGAAAGAAAAATTGATTGCGCTTGCCCAAAGTGTTTGGAAGAAATTAAGCGCTCTATATATGACGCATTATGATGATACTGGTTCAATCGGCAAACGTTATCGCAGGCAAGACGAGATCGGGACACCGTATTGCTTGACAATTGATTTTAAATCGTTTGATGACGGTAAAGTAACTGTGCGCGATCGCGATACAATGGCGCAAGACAGGGTTGCCGCGGCTG
>PEXX01000046.1 GCA_002778965.1 Candidatus Kuenenbacteria bacterium CG08_land_8_20_14_0_20_37_23
TCCATTAAATCCATATTATCATGGTCGGTTTTAGCAATACAAAACAAGCCATTTTTTTTGGCTTTTTTAACGAGATCAGTTGGCGTCAGCATGCCATCCGATGCTATTGTATGAGTATGCAGATCAATATTTATATTCATTTATCTAAAAGAAATAGTACAATTCCCATTACGGCCGAAACTCCGGAAATTACCCAAAAGCGCATCACTATTTTTGGTTCTGACCAACCGATAGCTTGGAAGTGATGATGAATTGGTGTAGAATGGAAAATTTTTTTGCCATTAAAAAATTTTTTGGCAATAGTTTGCATAATCACCGACCCGGACTCGGCAACCAGCAATAATCCAATGATCAAAAGCAGCAAAGCCTGGTTGGTAAGCATGGCCACTACGCCGAGTGTCACTCCAAGCGACATTGCTCCTGTATCGCCCATGAAAAATCTGGCCGGGTTGATGTTGAACCACAGGAAAGCCAGTAATCCGCCACTTATTACCCCGCAAAATGCGGCCAGCTCGACCCTGCCTTGCATAAAAGCAATTACGCCATAGGCGGCAAAAGCCGACAAGAGCGCTCCTCCTGATAGTCCGTCCAATCCATCAATTTCATTGACCGAGAACGCGGTTGCTATGATTACAATAATGAAAACGGGCACATACCAGAAACCAATGTTGAAATTCCCGACAAAAGGCACATGCAATACGTCCCAGCCAAGCTTGAAGTAAAACCAACAAGCGCCGATGATGGCAATACTTGTATAAATCAACAATCTGTGTTTCATATTAATTCCGCCTTTCCCATTGCTTTTAATATCAATTATATCATCAATAAGTCCGACAACAGCGGCGGCAATCAACGCTCCAAGTGGCAGGAAAGTTTCCGCTCTGGTCAAAAAATTCAGTCTGCCGATGGCGCTTTCCGGGAAAAAATAATGAATATAGAAAAAAATCAAAGCCATTATGAGTGTCACAAGCCAGATCAATATGCCTCCCATAGTAGGCGTGCCTTCTTTGTGTTTGTGCAAATTTGAAAAGATTGGAGTTTTTCCGGTGTCCCTGATGGCTTTGCCCATTTTGTGTTTATATAAAAAATGCGTCATGGCTGGCGTTAAAAATAGAGCCATTAAAAAAGCTATCGTTGTCAATGTCAGTATTTTGATAATAAAAAAATTTTCCATATAATAAAAAACAAAATCGCCAGCAACTTAATTTTTAAAAATTCGTCTATCTATTCAGCAAGACTGTTAAGACAGACATAATTATTAATAATATTTGACAGATGGTTGATGTCAAGGTAAGCAAGATTGCCAGCAGCTTTACTTTTAGAAAGACAAGGTAAGCCAGTATGGAATTAACAAAAATAAAGATTATGCCAATCAAAGGAAAGACAAAGATGTGCCACCATGGCCCGATTAAGTCTATGCCAAAGTAAATCGTGTAGCGCAGCGCCAGCGGCTCCACTTGAGGCGTTATTTTCAAGTAAAGCCAGCCAAGCATCAGTAAATTGAGTATTACTGACAAGACTAGATTCATTCTGATAAACTTGTCGCTAAAAAATAAATTATTCTTTAAAAAAGGGAAAAGCATGATTTTATTATATTCTTTTCAAGGCAAATAGTAAAGTTTTTGCCGTTTTGCTTGAATTGTGGTATAATAGAAATAATCATAATATGATTTTTTATGTTCAACCATATTGATATGGTAAAATCTTTGGCTGAAGCCAAGATTTTTAGCAAAGCCCAAATTAATAAATATGAACAAGAGGCAGCGTCAAAAAAAATTTCTTTGGCAGATTTTTTGATTACAGAAAAAATTATTGATGAGAAGCAGGTTTTTGAGAAAATTGCCGAAATTAAAAAGATGCCCTTTGTTGATCTGTCAAATGAAATTATTAGAAAAGATATCCTGGCGCTTATTCCGGAACCGATTGCGCAGTCTCACGGCCTTGTCGCCTTTGATAAAAAAAGAGGCAACCTTAAGATTGCCACGCTTGACCCAACAGATTTACAGACCTTTGCTTTTATTGAAAAAAAAACAGAACTTAAGCCGGAGATATATTGTACTACGCCGTCTTCAATACAGAATGTTTTAAAGCAATATCACAAAAGCCTAAGAGCGGAATTTGAAAAAATAACAAAAAAAGAAATTATTGATGGCGAGCCTAAGAATCTAAAGGAGATGGCTGAAGATCTGCCGATTATTCGCGTAGTGGATACATTTTTGGAATATGCTATTTTTGAAGGCGCTTCTGATATTCATATTGAGCCGAGCGAAAAAGAGGTGGTTATCCGCTATAGAATCGACGGCATCTTGCGTGATGTTATGACTTTGCCGAAGAAGATACATTCAGGGCTAACGGCCAGAATAAAAATACTGTCTAATCTCAAACTTGATGAGCACCGTTTGCCGCAGGATGGACGTTTCAAAATAGAAACAGATGAATACAGGATATCTTTCCGCGTTTCTATTATTCCTATTTTTGACGGTGAAAAAATAGTGATGCGCTTGTTGAATGAATCAAGCCGTATTCTTACTTTGGAACAGCTTGGTTTTCAGGAACAGCAGCTCAAGGCTGTGCGAGTAAATATTGGCAAACCTCATGGCATGATTCTAGTTACTGGTCCGACAGGGTCAGGTAAGACAACTACTCTTTATACGATTTTAAATCTGTTGAATAAGCCTGGCGTAAATATTACTACTATTGAAGATCCAATAGAGTACCGTATGCCTCGCGTCAATCAGTCACAGGTAAATCCTAAAATAGGTTATGATTTTTCCGCTGGATTAAGAGCTTTTTTGCGACAGGATCCTGATATCATTATGGTTGGCGAGATTCGCGATAAAGAAACGGCTTCCATAGCTATTAATGCCGCCATGACAGGGCATCTTGTGCTCGCGACCTTGCACACAAATGACGCAGCAACTGCTTTACCGCGCTTAGACGATATGCAAATCGCTTCATTTTTGATTGCTTCAACAGTGAATGTAATTGTAGCCCAACGTTTAGTCAGAAGGATATGTCCGCATTGTATTGAGAAATATAAATTGGGAAAAGAAGTTATAGAGGAAATACAAGATCAATTTGACATGCAAAAGATTATGAACATTTTTCGTAAAAATAAGCTTATAAAACCATCCCAAACAACAATATCAGACATAGATTTTTTCAGGGGTAAAGGGTGTAATCAATGCAAAGAGGGATATAAAGGCAGGATTGGCATTTACGAAGTGCTTGAAGTCACGCCAGCTATAAGCGATTTAGTCATTAAAAAATCATCTTCAGAAATTATTAATAAAAAAGCCAGGGAACTCGGCATGATAAATATGCTTGAAGATGGATTTATAAAAGCTAAAAATGGCGTGACTACCATTGAGGAGCTTGTCAGGGTTACTAAAGAATAATTTTTATGGCGTCTAAGAAAAATAAAAAAGAGAATGAAATTGAAGAAAATTACGTTGATTTTCAGGTTGAACGGAATGATGATGATAAAAATGATAGAAAAGACAAGGCGCCTGAAGACTCCGCAGAAGAAAAGAAAAAAACATGGAAGGATTTTTTTATTAATTTGCAGACAATTAGTTTGACTGATAAGATTTTTTTTATACAGAATTTGCGCGTTATGCTTAAAAGCGGTTTATCTTTGAGCCGCTCAATGAAAATTATTGCCAGCCAGATTCCCAATAAGTATTTTAAGGATATTTTAGAGTGTGTTTCGCGCGACATTGAAAAAGGGATTTTATTTTCGGAGAGTCTCAAAAAATATCCGCGCATATTCAACGATTTATTCATTAATATGATAGGAGCTGGCGAGATATCCGGCGATTTGGAAGGAGTTCTTGAAAAATTGCATGTTCAGATGAAAAGGGATCATGATCTCATCGCCAAAGTCAAGGGAGCCATGGTTTATCCATTAGTTGTTATGGTTGCCATGCTTGGTATTGGCGCGGCAATGATTGTTTTTGTAGTTCCAAAGCTTGTTAGTATTTTTGAAGAATTTCAGGCGGATCTTCCATTGCCAACTAGGATGCTTATCAAGACAAGTAAGTTTATCACTTATAATGGCATGTTTGTAATTTTTCTTTTAATTGTTTCAATTGCCGCGTTTATAAAATTCGCTCGCAGTCGGCGTGGCAAAAAAATTTTGCATAAATTTTTTCTATCCGCTCCGATACTTGGAAGAATAAGTAAAAAAATAAATATTGCGCGTTTTTGCAGAACAGCATCTTCGCTTTTAAAAACAGACATTCCAATTGTTAAAAGCCTTGAGATAACCTCATCGGTTGTTGGCAATTTCTATTATCAGGAAGCTCTTAAAAAAGCTTCTCAGAAGATTGTTAAAGGCATGCAGATTAATCAAATTTTATCTGAAAGCCCAAAGCTTTTTCCGTTAACAGTTATTCAGATGATCAAGGTTGGGGAAGAGTCAGGCGCAATAGATTCTGTGCTTGATGAAGTGGCGGAGTTTTACGAGGAGGACGTAAACCAGGTTATGGAAACGCTGCCCTCGGTGATTGAGCCGATTCTTATTCTCATACTTGGCTTGGGCGTAGGAGCCATGGCTGTAGCCATTATTATGCCCATGTATTCCCTGACGCAGACATTTTAATTATTTTTGACTAATATTGACAAAAAAAATATAATATGTTATTGTGTATATACAAATTAAATTAATATATTTTTGGCTAATATTGGCAATATTTTTTTGTTTTCGCATCAATATGACAAACATTCTGGACAAAGTAATAGAATCTCAAGATGAGAAAATTAAATCCAATCTAAATCTATCAGAGTTGGTTAATTTCCTTTTGCAAAATTTAACTCAAAGAGAACGCGATATTTTGATAGCTAGGTTTGGATTAAAGCTGGCAGAGAACTCAACTCTTGATGCTATTGGCAAACAATTTAATATTACGCGCGAAAGGGTGCGCCAAATTGAAAAATCCGCTTTAACTAAAGCGCGTGCTACCGTCGGTTGCCAAGAGAAACTGGCTGGCTTGATTAGCTTAGTTACTAAAAATTTGAGCGCTCATGGAAATTTGCGTTTAGAGAATTCGCTTTTTAATGATCTGCTTGAAACAAGCGAAAATGAGCAAGTTGACAAAAATGCTCTCCTTTTTATATTGAGAAATTTTCTTAATGACCATTTTGAGCCATTGGATATTATTTATACAGATTCTGCATGGAAGCTGAAAAATAAAAGTCACGTTTATTTTGATTATTTCGTCGGGCACATAAAAGATATCCTTAATAAACACTCAAATCCATTGCATTTAGACGATATTATTGGAGAAATTAAATCCAAGGTTGACATAGAAAAAATTAAAAAATTGGAATCCGAAGTTGGGGACATATCTAAAACAATTCATTCATATCTTGAGATAAGCAGACATTTTAAAAAAAATATTTTTGATAAATGGGGCATAACAAACTGGCGTTCTATTAGCCCGAAAAGAATGCGGGATAAAATATACCTTATTCTGAAGAAAGATAACAAACCGCTTCATTATAAGCGCATTACAGAGCGCATCAACGAGGAAAGATTTGATAAAAAAATCGCATATGCTCCAACTATCCACAATGAACTTATTCTTGACAAACGTTTTGTCTTGATTGGCAGGGGTATTTATGCTCTTATTGAATGGGGATACAAGCCAGGATCAATTTCTGAAGTTATCAAAGACATAATGACCGCCAAAGACGAATCATTGTCAAGAGAAGAAATTATTAAAGAAGTTTTGCAGCGCAGAATGGTTAAAGAGGGCAGTATCAATTTGGCGTTGCTTGACAAAAATACATATTTGAAGCTTGAGGACGGTCGTTTTGCGCTATTAGCTAAATGATGATTTTGAAAAATAGCTTATGAAGTGGTATGATTAGAATACCACAATTGTCATAATTATTTTGATGATAATTGCGGCAGTCGTGGTATTTTTTAGATTATCATTTTCCAAAATAAATATTAGCATGCTTGTGAATTTATATTATAATCTGAAATATTTTATAGTAGGATTAGGCAGCCATCATCCATTTGAGATAATCTGGATATTATTTATAAACGGCGGGTGGATAATTTTTGTTATTGTAATTCTGTACGGATTGTGGTGGGCATATCTCAATCATATTCAAGATAAGTGGCATGCGACAATAAGATGGACTCTTTTGGCCATTGATGTTCCCAAAGAAAACTTACAGTCAGCAAAGGCTGTTGAACATATTTTTGCTTCAATGTGGCCTTTTATTGAATCTAAAAATTTAATTGAAAAATATATTTACGGCATGTTTCAGCTCGCTTTCAGTCTGGAAATAGTCAGTATCGGCGGTTATACCCAGTTTCTCATCCGCGTACCTGTTACTCATAAGGATATTGTTGAAGCGGCTGTTTATGCCCAATATCCAAAGGCGGAGATTACTGAAGTGGAGGACTATGCCGAGAAATATAAAGATTTGAAATTCCCATCCGAAGAATATGATCTCTGGGGTTCTGAATTTTTGCTCACTAAGCCGTCGCCTTATCCGATTCGCACATATGCGGCGTTTGAGCACACACTGACGCAACAGTTTGCCGACCCAATGGCGCAGATTGTTGAAGTGTTCAACAAGATCAATAAAGATGAAGAATTATGGATGCAGATTGTCATTACTCCAGTTAAAGATGAATGGAAAAAAGAAGGATATAAGATAATAAATAAAATAATCGGCGCGAAAGAAGAAGGAAAAGGAGTTTTCATCGAGAATCTTTTTTTACATCCGTTTTATTATATTGGCACTCTTATTGAAGAGCTTTTAATATATGGCATCGGTTATGAGCCTGGTCAAGCTGATCCAGCAAGTAAAAATAAGCTAAACGAACCGCCAAATAAAATGCTATATCTTACCCCGGAGGAAAAAAATATTATTGAAGGCATTACAATGAAGATGAGCAAAATAGGGTATAGGGCGAAAGTCAGGGCAGTTTATCTCGGTAAAAAAGGAACGTTAAATAAGCCTCGCGCCGTGGCCACGTACATTGGCGCTTTACAGCAATTTTCAGCCATTGATATGAATTCTTTTGTGCCACAAATGAAGACTTCTACTAAGGCTGATTATTTTTTTGTTAAGAAAAGGATTGAATGGAAACAAAACAATATCTTGCGTAATTTTCGCAATCGCGGACAAACCAGCGGCTGGGGAAATGGTTTTATTTTAAATATTGAAGAATTGGCCTCCATATATCATTTCCCGATACCGGAAGCTTTGCGCGAGAGCCTGAAAACCGTTGCAGCCAAAAAAGAAGCTCCCCCGAGCGATTTGCCGGATACTATTTTTGTTAGTGAGCAGAAAGCGATTATGGCTGATGAATTGGCTGCTTCAAAAAAAGAGAGCGTCACAGCGGAGCCACCTTTAGATTTGCCGATGTAATATGTCAAATAATAATAATGACGTTACATATTTTGCCGAGACTAATTTCAGAAATGAAAATCGTCGTTTTGGCATTAAACGCGACGACAGGCGGCGCCATTTTTATGTAGTCGGTAAAACTGGCATGGGAAAGACGGTAATGATTTCCAATATGATTATTCAAGATATTGAGAGAGGCGAAGGCGTCGCTGTTGTTGATCCGCACGGTGAATTAGTAGAGGGGCTTCTTTGTTCTATTCCGTCTTCAAGAGTCAACGATGTTGTTTATTTCAATCCGGCAGACTTGGAATATCCGATAGCTTTCAATATTCTCGAAAGTGTTGATGACGAGTACAAACATCTTGTGAGTTCTGGCTTGATGGGTGTGTTTACCAAAATCTGGGCCAATATGTGGTCTGCTCGCATGGAATATATTCTGAACAATTGCATTCTTGGATTATTAGATTCGCCAGGTAATACTTTACTCGGAATTAACAGGCTGTTGGTTGATAAGATTTATCGCAGGAAAGTTGTAGACAAGATTAAAGATCCTGTTGTTAAGGCGTTCTGGGTGGACGAATATGCCAATTATAATGAACGTTTTCGCACTGAAGCTATTGCCCCAATACAAAATAAAGTCGGCCAGTTTCTATCAAGTTCTATTATCAGGAATATTGTTGGTCAGCCGAAATCAACTATTGATATGAGGGAACTGATGGATAATCAAAAAATTATTCTTCTAAACCTATCAAAAGGCAGGGTCGGCGAGGATAATTCAGCGCTTCTTGGAGCTATGATGATTACAAAAATTCAACTTGCGGCAATGAGCCGGGTCAATATTCCGGAAAATGAGAGAAAAGATTTTTATCTGTATGTTGATGAATTTCAAAATTTTGCCACTGAATCATTCGCGGACATATTATCTGAAGCAAGAAAATATAGACTTAATCTAATTATGGCTCATCAGTATATCGCGCAGCTCACAAGTCTTGGAGGAACTGGCGCGAGAATCACCAAAGTTAAAGATGCTGTTTTTGGCAATGTTGGGACTATAGTTGTTTTTAGGGTTGGAGCTCCAGACGCGGAGGAACTGCTCACTGAATTTGAACCTTATTTTTTGGAAATTGACTTAATTAATCTTTCTAAGTATCAGATTTATCTCAAACTTATGATTGACGGTGTGTCTTCCAAGCCTTTTTCCGCGAGAACCATTCCGCCATTTCAGGCCAAAAATACAGCTGACGCTGAAAAAGTAGTTCGCGTTTCGAGAGAGCGCTACGCCAATCAGCGTAACGAAGTTGAGGAAAAGATTATGCGCTGGTCTGGCTTAGAGGAGACGATGCGTGGGGTTGCGGAAGATCAGCGGTTTACTGACGAAGAAGCTATTTTTAAGTCAGGATATGTCAGTAAGCCATCTGCCAATGCCGCTGTCGTAAGCGCTATTAAAAAAAGCGCTGGACAAGCTGGCACTGGAAATAAATCTTTTTTACCAGAAAAAACAGAAACGCGCGCAAAAAAAATAAAAACAGTTTGCGACAATTGCGGTGATGAAATATATATCAAATTTAAGCCCGATGGGAAGCGCAATGTTTTTTGTTCCGAATGTCTCAAAGAATTTAAAAACGGCAAAATAGATATTGCGCGCCTTGATAAAAAAAATATTAATAATCAATTAGATGATGGCATTATTCATCCTCGCGCAACTACTTTAACGCGTCCTGCGGATAAGACGAATAAAGTTGGCAGCGCAAAGCCGCGCGTAGTTGATTCAGTTGATAGCCATAAAAATTATAAGACTATATCATTGTCCGATGCTATTAAGCGGAATCCGATTAGTTTCAATGACAGAGTTGCCAATGATCCAAATTATAAAAACAATCTCCAGCCAGGGGTAGTAGTTAATTTAGATAAATAAATCTAGCACATACACCTGCTGTATTAAATCTTGCGGAGAGAATTTATCTTGCTATTCTGAAATGTTCTGTGTAAAATTAAAATTGATATTCTATTAACAATGTCTATCACCCAATCTGTGATTCTAGGTTTAATTCAGGGCATTACAGAATTTCTGCCGATTTCTTCCAGCGGACATTTGATATTAGTGCCGAAATTTTTTAATTGGCCGAATCATAGTCTTACATTTGACGCTATTCTCCATTTAGGGACAGCTCTGGCTATTATATTTGCGCTTAGACAAGATATATGGCTGATTATCCGAGGATTAATTATAAAAAATAAAGGAGAAACACGCAAGGAAAATTTAAAATCATTTTGGATGATCGTTCTTGCAGTTATTCCAGCAGGGCTGATTGGTTTTTTATTCAATAATTGGATTGAACAGCATCTGCGTTCAATTTATATAGTTTTTTTGTCACTTATTTTTTGGGGAATTTTTTTATGGTTTAGCGAATTATATAATAATAAACAAAAAATAAAAATAGACGGTTTGAAAAAAATTAGCTGGTTGCAGGCGCTGTTAATAGGCTTAATGCAAGTAACGGCGTTCATACCGGGCACATCTCGCTCTGGTATTACAATTAGCGCTGGACTCTTTGCTAAATTTGACAGGGAAACTGCCGTTAAATTTTCTTTTCTTATTGGTTTGCCAGTTATTTTATGTGCCGGCGTTTTTCAATTAATTGGATTTGCCAGTGTTGGCATCAATTACAGCGAAATAATCTGTTTAGTTGTTGGTTTTTTTAGTGCGTTGATTTCAGGAATTTTCTCGATTAGATTGCTCTTGCTCATTGCGAATAAAGCAAGTTTCAATATATTTGTCATTTATAGAATTCTCCTTGGCATAGTTATTTTGCTGTTATTATAAAAAAATTTTATTTTTGTTTTTTAGTGTTGGCTCGACTGCGATTCTCACTTTTTTTGTCCTGCATATGCTTAATGATTTTTTCTATGCCGCTTACAATGATAGCAATGTAATTCGCTGAACTCTTAATTTTTTCTTTTAATGTCCGCAATACATCATCCAGCATATCAAGCTTTTGTTTAATACTGTCTGCGATTCCGCGCACGTTGCTTGTAATTGAAATAAATTGATAAAGCATAATGCAGATAAAACCAGTGAAAAGCAGGGCGCAAAAAGATAGCGATATAAATAGCAGGTCTTTTGAAGTTTCGAGCATATTGGTTATTTTTAAGTTATTAACAGATTAATTATACAATAATTTTGTCAGATTTGAAAGTAATGCTATAATGGAGAAAAGAATTTTTTGTTTTTGATTTTTTTAATGCCTTAATTCAGTTCTTTCGCTAATAGTTCTAGAATTTGAGAGTCTCAATTGGTTTAAAATTAAAATTATAAATTAGAGGTTTGAATATGTTTCCGAACGGTGAGCGTGAATCGCATATGCCAATAGAGCACAAGCCAGCCAGCAGTTTTTTTCTAACGCGCGGTTTTTTTGTTTATGCTCTTATTATTACGCTTACTCTAAGTTTCGGAATTGGTGTTATAGTAGGTAAAAGAAAAGGTGATGTGAATATCATCAGCGCGTCAAGATCTGGAGACTATGGCAAAGTTACTGACAAGGAGGAATCAATACCTGATTATTTGAGTAAGGATGTTAAGTTTCGTATTTTTTGGGATATTTGGAATGAGATTCAAAACACATATATTGATGGTCCTGTAGCCGAAACAGAGCTTTTTTACGGCGCACTCTCTGGTATGGTTGCCGGCTTGGGAGATCCATATTCCGTATATATGAGGCCCAAGGTTGCCACCGAATATATTGAGGAGTTGCAAGGCAGATTTGAGGGTATTGGCTGTGAAATCGGCGTTAAAAATAATATTTTGACAGTTGTGAGTCCATTGTCAGAATCGCCGGCAGAACACGCCGGGTTGCGTCCAGCCGATCTCATTATTGAGATAGATGGTTATAGTACCGACGGTATTGATGTTTCTGAAGCAGTCTCTAGAATTAGAGGAGAAAAAGGGACAACGGTCAGCCTGAAGATTTATCGGCCGCAGACCAAAGAATTTTTAGACATATCCATTGTAAGGGACACAATTAATATTGTCAGTGTAAAGAACTATACTCTGGATCAGAATAATTACGCGATCCTTGGGGATAAAAAAATCAAAGTAATCAAAGTTACCAATTTTAATGCTGATACGGATGGTCGTTTTGCAGACGCGATTAATAATGTTTTATTGGAAAATCCAGATGGATTGGTACTTGATCTTCGTGGTAATCCGGGCGGTTATCTTGATTCGGCAATCAACATGGCGGATTTTTGGCTAGAACAGGGCGACATAGTGGTTAGCGAAAGATCTTTCGGAGAGAGCGATAAAATACATCTTGCGCCGTCAGGAGCGGTTTTATCTGGATTTAAGACAGTTGTTTTGATTAATGGCGGTTCAGCATCCGGTTCTGAAATCGTTGCCGGAGCATTGCAGGATCACGGCGTGGCAACTGTTGTAGGCGAGAAGAGTTTTGGCAAGGGATCTGTTCAGCGAGTCATTGGTGATTTTGAAGATGGTTCAGCAATTAAGCTTACAGTAGCTAAATGGTTGACTCCTGGTGGTAAATATATTGACCATGAAGGCATTAAGCCGGACATAGAAATTGAACTGGCTGTTGAAGACTATAATGACGGAAAAGATCCGCAGATGGATAGAGCCATTGAGTTTTTTGTCAATGGGAAATGACAGTCTAAATTTTATGAAAATTATTCTGCTTCAAAATATTGATAAACTTGGCAAAATAGGCGATGTAAAAAATGTTGCCGACGGGTATGCAATGAATTTTTTATTTACCAATAAATTGGCAGAGCCGGCAACAGCGGATGAAATCCGAAAAATTGAAAGCGACCAAATTAAAAAAGAAAAAAATAAAGAAAATAAGCAAAAGAAATACAAAATAATTCTGTCTAAATTAAGAGGTATTAGTATTGAGATAAGAGCCAAAGCATCAGACGCTGGCAGGTTATTTGCCGGTTTGACTGAAGATGATATTGCCAGTGAGTTAAAAAGTCAAAAAAAGATAGAGATAGAGAGTCGCTGCGTTAAGCTTCATAAACGCATTAAAGAAATTGGCGAGCATAATGTTGATATAGATTTTGGCAATAATTTAAATGGAAATATTAAAGTAAAAATAGTCATGGCTAATTGATTGGAATTATTATTTGAAAGTTTTCAAGATTATGTCTACAAAATATATTTTTGTCACCGGTGGTGTTTGTTCCGGGCTTGGAAAGGGAATTGCCACGGCTTCCATCGGGGCCCTTCTTAAAGCGTCAGGATATAAGGTATATACCGTAAAAATGGATCCTTACTTAAATCCAGATCCTGGCACTATGAGCCCTTTTCAACATGGAGAAGTTTTCGTAACTGATGACGGTTATGAAGCAGACCTTGATCTTGGTCATTATGAAAGGTTTATTGACGTGCCATTGTCAAGACATTCTAATTTGACGTCAGGCCAGATTTATCAGGAAATACTTGATAAAGAAAGAAAAGGAGATTATCTTGGGAAAACAGTTCAAGTAGTTCCTCATATTACTAATAAAATAAAAGATTTTATAAAATCATCTGCCAAGAATTCATCGGCTGACTTTTTGCTTATTGAAATAGGAGGCACAGTCGGCGATATTGAAGGCGAGCCGTATTTTGAAGCCGCCAGGCAGTTCCATCATGAGGTAGGGGATGACAATGTAATGTTTATCCATCTCACTCTTTTGCCATATCTTAAAACTTCAGGCGAACTTAAGACCAAGCCGACACAGATGTCTGTTAAAGAATTAGAAAAAAGGGGCATTCATCCGGATATGATACTGGCCAGATCGGATTATGATATTGCTAAAGAGTTGCTCGGCAAAATCGCCATGTTTTGCGATGTGCCGGAAAATGCTGTTATACCGGCGCCGACGATTTCTAGTATTTATGAAGTGCCGCAAAATTTTGCGAAAACTAAAGTACCATCAATTATTTTTAAAAAATTCGGATTGGACGACAAAAAATTTGACTTGCGCGAATGGAATAATTTGGTAAAAAAAATAAAATCAAGCAATGGTCATAGTTTGATAATAGCTAAAGTCGGCAAATATACGTCTCACGGAGATGCTTATATCTCAGTGGATGAAGCCCTAAAATCAGCTGGGTTCGCGCACAATGTTAAAGTGAAAATTATTGCTGTTGATTCCGAAAAAATAGAAAAAAAAGATAAAAAAGAATTACGAAATTTAAAAAGTGCAGATGGTATTGTTGTTCCGGGAGGGTTTGGAGTGCGTGGCATAGAGGGGAAGATTATGGTCGCTAAATATGCGAGAGAAAATAAAATTCCATATTTTGGTTTATGCCTCGGAATGCAGATTATGACAATTGAGTTTACTCGTTATGTTCTAAAAACAAAAAATGTCAACAGTGAGGAGTTTGACAGGAAAACGATCAATCCAGTGATTCATATTATGCATGATCAGAAAAAAAATATTGAGGCGAGCCATTATGGAGCAACTATGCGACTTGGCGCTTATGAGGCGAGATTGATAAAAGATTCTTTATCTTATCAGGCTTATGGGCAAGAAAAAATATCCGAACGTCATAGACATAGATATGAATTTAACAATGATTATCGTGAAATGCTTGGAAAAAACGGTTTACGCGTGGCTGGAATTAATCCGCAAAGAAATTTGGTGGAAATAGTGGAAGTTAAAGATCATCCGTGGATGATTGGGGTTCAATTTCATCCAGAATTCAAGTCGCGGCCATTGCGGTCGCATCCATTGTTTTTTGATTTTATCAAGGCATCTATCAAGCACCAAAGGGCATGATTATGATTTTTTAACTGTCAAAAGTGTTTAATATAATCAAAAATAAACTTAATAAATCTGTTACTGGCGGCGCTATTATCATCGCTGCTTTTTCGGTTTTGAGCAAGATTTTTGGATTGGTGCGCGACAGACTGCTGGCTACTAGTTTCGGCGCCGGCGACGTTTTAGACGCATATTATGTTGCTTTTAGATTGCCTGACTTGATTTTTAATACGCTTATTTTTGGAGCATTATCTGCCGCGTTTATCCCAGTTTTTATTGCGATTAAACAAAAAAATATGCCTGGCGTCAAAACACGTGAACATACCAACACCAGAACGCGTCAGTATGGCAATATCAAAAATATGGAAAATGGTGGCATAGCGATTGAGTCAAAGGATGATGTCATTAACCACTGGCAACTGTCATCTAGCGTCATGAATATTATTTTTGCGGCGCTAGTTTTTTTTACTGTCATTTTTTTTATTTTTGCTTCACAATTGGTGCGTCTGATAGCGCCAGGTTTTGCTGGGGAAAAATTGCTGCTGACTATTTCCATGACCAGAATAATGCTTCTATCAATTTTATTCTTTGGTATTAGTAATGTTATCTCTGGAATTTTGCAAGCCACCAAAAATTTCAGTATGTTTGCTCTTGCGCCTGTAATGTACAATGTCGGTATAATTTTTGGCATAGTTTTTTTAGTCGGTAAAATTGGCGCTATTGGGCTTGCTTATGGAGTGGTGCTGGGCGCGTTTTTGCATCTGGCAGTACAAATACCGACAGTTGTCAGAGCTGGTTTTAGATGGCGGCCGATTTTAAGATTAAAAAATAAAGCTGTTAGAAAAATTGGCCGTTTGATGTTGCCGAGAACATTGGGTCTTGCTGTTGGACAGATTAACCAATTAGTTATCACGATCATTGCGTCAACGCTCGCTGCGGGATCAATAGCTGTTTTTAATTTAGCCGCGAATCTTGCCAGTGTTCCTATTAGTATTTTTGCCATTTCTTTCGCAGTGGCCAGTTTTCCAGTTTTTAGTGAGAGTTTCGTTGAAAAAGATGAAGAAAAATTCGTTGTTCAATTTTCAGTAACAGTGCGTAGAATACTTTTTTTTATTATACCAATCTCGGTTTTTATTATAGCTCTGCGCGCGCAAACAGTCAGATTGATTCTCGGCGCAGGCGCTTTTGATTGGCAAGATACTGTATTAACCGCTGACGCGCTTGGCTATTTTTGCATATCTCTTTTCGCTCAAAGCCTGGTGCCTCTCTTGGCGCGCGCTTTTTATGCCCGCAATGATACGCTCACGCCAGTTATAGTTAGCGTTATTTCTTTATTGGCCAATATCGCCGGATCAATTCTTTTGGTGCGCGTTCTTGGTGTGCGAGGTTTGGCTCTGTCTTTTTCCATTTCCAGCATTATTAATATGGTCGTCCTTGCGGTTATCTTAAAACATAAATTCGGCTGGCTTGATGAAAAAAAAATTGCTTTGTCAATCTTAAAAATTATGACCGCCGCAATTGGCGGAGTCATTTTTTTGCAGATTACCAAATATTTGATCGCCCCATTAGTTGATATGGGGACTTTTGTTGGGGTAATGACACAATTTTTAGCAGCCGGTATTATGGGCGTTCTCGTCTACTTTATTGTGAGTTTTTTGATTGACAGTGAGGAAATAAAAAAATTGTGGAGATATTTGAGAAGCGTAATTAGTAATTAACAGTGTGGTAATAATAATTGTACACAAATGATAATTAATTTTTACATTTTATTTTTTTGTGTTATAATAAACTATATTGTAATTAATGGATTTTGTTTATGTTTTTAAATTTATTTGCCTTCAGTTTAAAAATACCGGAAGATATCAGTCAGGCTGGGCTTGAAGCGACTGACAAAATTTCCGAACAGATTGTGAGTAGCGGTTATACTGGTGATTTGCTCATTATTGGTTTTGCGATTATTATCGTTCTTTTTTTTGCCTTTTTGGTGGACGCTCATAATATTCTCATCGCTTTCGTCAGTATATATATAGCTTGGCTGGCAACCGCCTTTTTTCCGTATCATGCGTTTGCAACTGGCACCGCGTGGACAGGTGAATGGTGGTTTAAAATCATTTTGATTGTTTTAATTTTTTGCCTGTCTTCAGCGGTTTTGTCTGCTACGCATCTTTTTCGGGGGTATTATCAATACAATTTTTTCGCCCGATGGATGGCGGCGATTGTCAACGGTTTACTATTCGTAGGTTTTTTATCTGCTATGATTATGGCGGTTTTACCCCAGAATTTTTTGATGCAATTTTCAACGGAAACATTACGGATATTTATTAGCGAAATTGGCCGTTTTGTTTGGATCGTTTTGCCGCTCGCTGGAATGTTTCTGACCAGGCCTGGAAGAAAGGGGCCTGGCAGACCGGCACGTTAATTTCAGAATTTTAAAATTTTCAATTTTCAAAACAATTTTAAGTTTTTCAAATTGTTTATAAATCTTTAAGGATTTTTTTGAGTTCGTCTAAATTTTCAACATTAACGAGCCGTTGGCGCAGAGCTGACGCGTTTTTTTGTTTGTGAATGTAGCGCACAAAGTGTTTGCGTAAATTGATGAGATTTTCATTGTCTTGCAAAAAAAGTTCTGCGTGGCATATGATCATTTTTTTAATTTCATCCGGCGGCGGGTTATTTTTTTTGTTTTGCCGTATTGACGCGAAAAGCCACGGGTTGCCAAGCACACCGCGGGCCAGTCCTAAGCCGTCGCAACAAGTTGCGGAAAGGGTTTTCAGTGCTGTTTCAAGCGAGTCTACGCCGCCATTGGCAAGCACTATTTTGTCTGGCAGGATTTGTTTTACTTTTTTGATGGTCGCAAAATCAATGTTTCCGGAAAAGCCCTGTTTGAGCGAACGACCATGGATCATCATTGCCGAAATTGGAAGGTTCTTGACGGTTTCGGCAAATTCAAGGCAGGTGGTATTTTTGACTTTTGTTCTGACTTTAATTGATACTGGCAGATCGGTATTTTTGCATACCGCATTGATTATTTTATAAGCTGTGTCAAGCTCATTCATGAGGGCGGCGCCAGATCCTGTTTTAGTCACCTTATGTGCCGGACAGCCGAAATTGATATCAATGCCGATATTTTTTTTGTTTTTCAGTTTTTTATTAAGAAATATAACTGCCTCTTTGAATCGCTCTGGCTTATTGCCAAAAAGCTGAAAGATCAGCGGGCACTCTTTACTGCTGTATTTGAGCATTCTTATTGTTTTTTTATTTTTAAAAACAATTGCATCAGTTGATATCATTTCTGAATATACAACATCCGATCCAATTTGGCGGCATATCAAACGAAAAGCCGAATCTGTATATCCGGCCATTGGAGCAAGGGCTAGAATGGGTTTTTTTATTGTGAACCAGAAATTCATATTTATTTTTTCTGATTTTATAATCTGAAATAGTTGAAAAATTGCCTGCCTGTTGTTGTTTCAGATTGGGCAATTTCATTTATATGATGAATATTTATATGATCAATGCCGCTACTTTTTTGGCCATTATATTGTAGAGTTGTAATTTTGGCATGTTTTTAGAAGTTAGTTTGATATTTTAAGTGTAGCTTTTTCTATTGGGATTGGCAATTTTTTGTAAATCGTCGTAGTAGTGATATAATCTAAGTATGCTTAAAAAATGGATAATTAAAGAAAAATTCAGTGACGAGTTTCAGTCGGAATTTACTGAAATAAATGAGGTTGTTTTACAGCTTTTATATAATCGCGGTCTAAAAAACCAAGATGACATTGATCAGTTTTTGGGGCCTGATTATTTAAAAGATCAGCACGATCCTTTTTTATTTTCTCAAATGGAACGTGCTGTCAAACGTATTTTTGAGGCTATCCAGAAAAATGAAAAAATTACAATCTACGGTGATTATGACGCGGATGGTGTGACAGCTACTTCTCTTTTATATAAAGCGCTTGTAAGAGTTGGTGAAAAAAAACTTGATATCTATATTCCTGACAGAATGAAGGAGGGCTATGGCATAAACAGTAATGCTGTTAAATATATTGCGTCAAACAATACTCATCTTATTATCACAGTTGATTGCGGCATTTCAAACAAAGAAGAAATAAAATTAGCTGGCGAACTTGGCATGGATGTGATTATTACAGATCATCATCAGCCGCCTTCTGAATTGCCTGAAAGTTATGCAATTATTTGTCCAACGTTGGAGAACGAAAAATATCCGTTTCGCAATTTGGCTGGCGTTGGCGTTGCTTTTAAGCTTGCACAGGCTTTATTGCGTAGAAATATAAGTAAAAATAACGAAGCTTTTGAGAAATGGCTTTTGGATTTTTTGACCATTGGCACGGTGGCGGATTGTATGCCGCTTTTGGGCGAGAACAGAACATTGGTTAAATGGGGTATTTTGGTATTGAACAAAACCCAACGTCTTGGCTTGAGAGAGCTAATCCAGTCGGCCTCCATCAGTAAATCAATTGATACGCGTGCGATTGGTTTTCAGATTGCGCCGCGCTTAAATGCAGCTGGACGCATGGGTCATGCCAATACTGCTTTTGAGCTTTTGGTTACCGAGGACGAGGCAGAGAGCCTGGCGATCGCGATTGATTTGAATCAGAAAAATCAGAACAGACAGAAAACAACGGACGAGATGATGAAAATATCTTTGGAGCAGATTGGCAAGCCGGCAGCTGATGATAAAATTTTATTCAGTTGCTATGGCGGTTGGTCTTCCGGCCTTGTCGGTCTTGTTGCTGGCAAGTTAACTGATAAATTTTCACGGCCTGTGATAGTTTTTGGCAAGACTGGTGATAAATATACTGCTTCTGGCAGAAGTATCCCAGAATTTAATATTACTCAAGCTTTGCATGAATGCCAAGATTATTTGGAAGAATTCGGAGGGCACAGCCAAGCTTGCGGTTTGACTGTTATTAGTCTGGATAATTATAATAAGTTTGTGGAGAAAATGAGAAAAATTGCCAGTGAAAAACTTGCTGGTGTTGTGCTTGCTCCGCATATTGATATAGAAGCAGAGATAAAATTGTCCCAAGCTGATTGGCAGTTGGTTGATGAACTGAATAAATTTGAACCTTTTGGCGAGGCCAACCAACGCCCAATATTTTTGTCAAAAAATTTGGAAGTGGTTGATATAGCAACAATGGGCGTGACCAATAAACATCTGCGTTTGCTATTGAAAGATGAAAATCAATATTTTAGAGATTCAGGCAGCAGGAAATTCGTTGGTTTTAATATTGCAGATGAGTGGATGAACAAGATTAAAATAGGGCGGAAAATTGATGTTGTTTATGAAATTGGAGTAAATGAGTGGAATGGCAACAGAGAGATTGAATTTAAGATTATTGATCTAAAAGAATGATTGATAATTTGAAATTTGTTTTATTAAAAAATTTGTTTACAATGCATTTTTCGGTTATTTGATTAAGGACGTGTTAGCTTTCGGATGGGCGAAGTATGTTATGGCAGTTTTTAGGAAATAGTGTCCAAGCAATAAAATTATTTTATGCATAAAAAATTAATTGTTTATACAGATGGTGGAGCAAGAGGCAACCCTGGGCCGGCAGGCGCGAGCGTGGTTTTTATGAATATTAAAGGTGAGATTGTAAATACTTTTAAAAAATATCTTGGTGAGACCACCAACAACATAGCGGAATACTCGGCGGTTGTTTTGGCATTTGAGGAAGCCCAAAAATTAGGAGCGCATGAGATGAATTTTTTTCTTGATTCCGAGCTGGTCGTTAAGCAGATAAATGGCGAGTATAAGGTAAAAAATGCAGAGCTGGGGAAATTATTTATTAAAATATATAATTTGAGGCATAATTTTAGAAGAGTCACTTTCAGCCATATAGCGCGCGAAAAAAATAAACTGGCTGACAAACTGGTAAATGAAGTGGTTGACGATGCCTTGAGGTGATTGTCGTTCAAAATGCCGGGAATATATTAAAAATTTTTTTGTTTGTTTTTTTTTATATTTTTGTTAAGATAATAGACATGATAACTTCTAAAGAGTTGCGCCAAAAGTATATTGAATTTTTTAAGAGCAAGGGTCATACACAAATTCCGAGTGCTTCTTTAATTCCAGAAAATGACCCTTCTGTTTTATTTACTACGGCCGGTATGCATCCATTGGTGCCATTTTTGAGCGGGGAAAAACATCCTGGCGGCAAGAGACTCGTCAACGTGCAAAAATGCGTAAGAACTGGAGATATTGACGGAGTAGGCAACCAGTGGCATTTGAGTTTTTTTGAGATGCTTGGCAATTGGTCGCTCGGGGATTATGGCCGGCGCGAGGCGCTGAAATGGTCTTTTGAGTTTTTGACAGCGGTGCAATATCTCGGTATCGGCAGAGAAAAAATTGCCGTGAGTGTTTTTGCCGGAGACGATGATGCTCCATTTGATGAAGAGTCTTATAATATTTGGTTGGAGCTTGGCATGCCGGAAGAGAGGATATATAGATATTCAAAGAAAGAAAATTGGTGGGGTCCGGCTGGCGAAACAGGGCCATGCGGGCCTGATTCCGAGATGTTCTATATCACTGATAAGGAGCCGTGTGGTAAAAATTGCCAGCCGAGGTGCGATTGTGGCAAGTATGTGGAGATATGGAACGATGTATTTATGGAATATAATAAAGTGAATGATGGAGAGTATGAGCCTTTATCGCAAAAAAATATTGATACAGGCATGGGGCTTGAGAGAATGATAGCAGTTCTAAATGGATTTAATGATGATTATCAAGAATTATTAAAGCCGGTGGTTGCCAAAATTGAAGAACTGTCAAGAAAAAAATACGGCAAAAATTATGAAGTTACCCGATCAATGCGTGTGATAGCAGATCATATTCGTGCCGCCACTTTTATTATGGGAGACGATTCTGGCGTTGCGCCGTCAAATGTTGACCAAGGATATGTAGTGCGTAAATTAATGCGTAGAGCAATCAGACATGGCAGGTTGATCGGCATAAACCAAAGATTTGCTTCAGTTGTGGCGCGAGTTGTTATACAGACCATGGAAAACGTGTATGTAGAATTGAACAGGAACGGAATGAAAGTATTGTCGCTGATTGATGAAGAAGAGGAGAAATTTTTACGTACTTTACAGCAAGGATTGAAGATTTTTCGCAAGCAAGTAAAAAAAATTGACAATAAAAAAATTTCTGGCAAACTGGCCTTTGACCTTTTCCAAACCTATGGTTTTCCTTTTGAAGTAATAAGCGAGCTCGCGGGCGAGCAGAGCTTCTCCGTTGACGAGGATGAATTTCAGAAAGAATTTGAAAAACATCAGAAGCTTTCCCGCAGCGCATCGGTTGGAAAATTCAAGGGCGGGCTCGGCGACCATAGTAGCAAAACGATTGAGTATCATACGGCTACACATCTTTTGCATCGGGCTCTACGCGACGTGCTCGGAGAACATGTGGAACAGCGAGGTTCTAATATCACCAGAGAAAGATTGCGTTTTGATTTTTCTCATGGTGCAAAGTTGGCAGATGATGAAATAAGAAAAGTTGAAGAGATTGTCAATCAAAAGATTAAAGACAGATTAGATGTAAAGCAAAAGGAAATGAGCGTGGAAGAGGCGGAAAAGCAGGACGCCATAGGAATTTTTAGGGATAAATATGGGAAGAGAGTAAAAATATATTCCATAGGGAACTATTCAAAAGAGATTTGCGGAGGACCTCATGTCAACAATACTTCGGAACTTGGATATTTTAAAATTATTAAAGAAGAATCGTGTTCTGCCGGGGTGAGGAGAATTAAGGCAGTACTTCAATAATTGGATTTTAAATATCAAATTATAAAATATAAAATTAAAGACTAAGTTCGCATAATTAGTTATGGGTAAATACGATTACCACAAAAGAGCCATTGGCGATCATTACTATGGCACCAGGTCAAAGAAAAAATCTCGAGTCTGGCGTATTTTTATTTTCTGTCTATTTTTTACCTTGCTGCTGGCTCTTTTTCTATATGTTTTTCCGGAGGTTGAGGTTACTATTGTACCAAAAACCGAGGCTAAGATTAATGATTTGAATATTATTGTAGATGCCAATTTCACAAAAGATGATTTGGCAAATAATAAAGTACTAGGGAAAATAATTACCGTTGAAGATTCTTTATCCAAAACATTTAATGCCACTGGTCAAAAAAATATGGGTGATAAGGCTCAAGGTGAAATTGTCCTCTACAATCAAACCGGGCTGGTCCAGCCGCTGACTACTGAAAACAGTCTAGTTTCCGACGGCGGCATTATTTTTTTCTTGACGGAATCGACAGAAATACCCAAGGCTGAAGTTTCAGCTGAAGGTACTATTATATACGGTACGAGCGTCATGAGAATTGTTGCTAAAGAAGCTGGAGAAGCAGGTAATATAAACCCAGGAAGATTAACAATCATTGATTTGCCTTTTTCAAAACAGAATAAAATTTATGCGGAAGTTAAGACAATGTTAACCAGTGGAACATCAAAAATTATTAAGGTAGTTTCAGAAGACGATTTGGAAAAAGCAGAAGAAAACATTAAGAAATCGTTGGAGCCTAATTTGAAGAAAAGAATAAAAGACAGGCTTACTGAAATGCAGGTTCTGTATGATGGCCTTGTAAAATTTGACGTTGTTTCAGTAGAAAAAGCGGTTGAGCTTGAAGAAGAGATAGAAAATTTTACAATAAAAGTAATAATGAAAGCAGAGGCGCTCATCTGGGATGAAAGTGAAGTACGACGGGCAATAATCAATAAAATAGAAAGCGAAATCGGTAAAGACAAAAGAATCGTCACTACATCGCGCGATGTTTTTGAAGTTGGAGTTGAGAGCTTTGATCTTGAAAAAGCCACAGCTAATTTGAAAATTCACGCTGAAAATCAGGTATCAATGCCAATTGATATTAATGAGATCAAGGACAAGCTCAGGGGGTTAACAGAATCTTCATCTAGAAGGTTATTACTTGAAAGAATAGACATTAAGGACGTATATTTTAAATTCAATTATAGCATAACAAATAAAATTCCAAATAATGGCAACAGGATTAACGTGAAATTAAATTTTAGATAATTAGTATTTGGCTAATATTAGTTAAAATTTAATAAATATTCATACCAATCCATATAACGAGTTGACATAAATTTTATTTTCTGTATAATTATTCTATAATACTTGCAACAAGAAAAATTAACGGCGATTTAGGTATTATTATAATTTTTTGACTATCATCCTGTAGTCATATTTTTTAGTAAACTCCACGAAATTTTTGGTGAAAATAGAAAATTCGCCGTGCAAGTTGTTTTATGGAATAAATTGCAAAAATATAGATATTCAAGAACAAGATAAAAATTTTAATAATAGTTCTGACAAATTTAGCGTGAACAGAAAAGGATTTATTGAAGCTGATGGAAAAATAAAAGAACTTTTACCGTCGGCCAAATTTCGTGTATCTTTGAAAAACGGTCAAGAAATAACTGCAAGCTTATCAGGCAAAATGAGGATAAACAAAATTATGTTGCTTGTCGGGGATATGGTCAAGATTGAGATATCTCCATACGACTTGACAAAGGGCAGAGTTACGTATAGGTATTGAAATAATAGATGTTTTTTATCGTTTGATGCACGGCGGATTTAATAATGTTATTTTAATTTAATCGCAGGACTTTATTAGGCTGGTATTGGACAAAAATAAATTTTAAATTAAATGAAAGTCAGAGCTTCTGTAAAAAAGATATGCAGAGATTGTAAAGTTATTCGTCGCAAAGGACGTGTATTTGTGATATGCAAAAATCCAAAACACAAGCAAAGGCAAGGATAACATTTTGTTTTAAGTTTAACGCTCAAACTATGGCAAGAATTATTGGAGTAAATTTACCAAATGAGAAGAAACTGGAAGTAGGTTTGACCTATATTTTTGGAATTGGCCAGACAATCGCAAAAAAAATTATTGAAGAGCTTAAACTTGACCCGAATATGAAATGCAAGGATTTGGGAGACAGCCATGTAGCTCTTTTACGCAAGACGATTGAATCAAAATACAGGGTTGAGGGAGAGTTAAAAAGGGAAATAATGGGCAACATCAAAAGACTTAAAGAGATTAACAGTTATCGTGGTTTAAGGCACGCGAAAAAACTGCCAGTGCGTGGCCAGCGTACCAAGACGAATTCAAGGACTGTAAGAGGCAACGTTAGGAAAACAGCCGGTTCGGGTAGAAAGCAATCAGCTCAAAAAACATAAACAGGAATTAGAAATACAAAAATAAGACATGCAAAATATCAGTATTGAAATTTTATAGTTATCTTTTTATTTTTTATTATTCTATGGTAGAAAAAAAAGAGATTAAAGCGATTAAAAAGAAAAAGAAAAAGGTAATAAGACGTTTGCTTAAAGGTAAGGGGCGCGCTTATATTACATCTTCTTATAACAATACAATTGTCAGTATCGCAGATCAGAATGGCAATATCATCGCGCAGTCATCAGCTGGAAGATGTGGATTTAAGAGTGCTAAAAAAGCGACACCTTATGCCGCTGGAATAGTAGTTAGGACAGTTGTGGAAAAGGCGAAAAACGATGGAGTCAGAGAAGTTGATGTGTTTGTTAAGGGTATTGGCCCGGCAAGAGAATCAGCAGTCAGGGCGCTTGCCGCCAATGGCATTCAGATTGCCGGTATCAAAGATATTACGCCAGTACCGCATAACGGTTGCCGCACAAAAAAACCGAGAAGGGTGTAATCGTATTAGCATATTGGCTGTTCTTCCAATTAGCATTAAAGTAATTTTTTAAATGGCGATATATTAAATGATTTTTATGGGAAGAAATTTAGATCCAAAATGTAAACAATGCAGACGGTTTGGAGAGAAACTCTTTCTTAAGGGAGAGCGTTGTTTCGGAATAAAATGTGCTATGGTGAAGAAGAACTATCTGCCTGGTTTGCATGGGCAAAAGGGATTTAGGAGAGAATCAGAATATGCTAAACAGCTTCAAGCTAAACAGAAAGCGAAAAAAATTTTTCGTATCCAAGAAAAGCAATTTCAAAACTATTTTACCAAAGCCGGCAAGATGAAAGGAAATATAAGTATCAATTTATTAACGTTGCTTGAGAAAAGGCTTGATAATGTGATTTATAGAATAGGATTAGCCGAATCTCGCGACAAAGCAAGACAGCTTGTCAGCCATGCTCATTTTTATGTTAATGGCAAGAAAGTAAATATCCCATCATATGAACTCAAAGAAAAAGATGAGATAACTGTCAGAGAGAAAAGCAAATCCATGTCTGTTTTTGGCGGAGTTTTTGATAATATTAAAAGCTCTAACATTCCAGAGTGGTTGGATTATGATGGGGAAAAGCAGATCGCGAAAGTTGTTGGAGAGCCCGGGGAAAAAGATTTTGATCAAGCAATTGACGCCAGGCTGATTGTTGAATTTTATTCAAGATAATTTTGCGCGCCGGCCATGCTTGATTGTCTTAAATATTTTTTATAGCAGGCATAAAGATTTATCTGTTTATTTATTTACTAAATATAAATATAATTATATGGAATTAATTCCAAACCCGCATAAAGTTGATTATCAGCCAGAAAATGACGCGCGTGGCAAATTTATCATTGAACCGCTTTATCCCGGGTATGGGATCACGCTTGGCAATATGTTGCGCCGCGTTATTTTGTCATCTATTCCTGGGGCTGCTATTACAAGCGTTAAGATCAATGGCGTTAATCATGAATTTTCGACCGTGAATTACGCCAAAGAAGATGTCGTGGATATTATTTTGAACATTAAACAGATCAAGCTTAGGATAGCGGATGGAGTTGAAGCAACGCACGATGCGCCTATGATTATGAAGATTGACAAAAAAGGCGAAGGCAAAGTCACTGCCGGTGATATAGAAGTGCCATCGCAGATTGAAATCATTAATAAGAACATGATTATTGCAACTCTTACTGATAAAGCCGCAAGCTTTGAAGCGGAATTTACAGTTGAAAAAGGCAGAGGTTATCTGCCGGTTGAAAATTTTAAAGGCGAAAAATTTGATATCGGTTGCATTGCCATTGACGCGATTTTTACTCCCATAAATCAAGTTGTCGCTGATATCGAAAGAGTGCGGGTTGGAGAGATGACCGATTGGGACAAATTGATCTTGACTGTTGAAACTGATGGATCTGTTACCCCGGAAGAGGCTTTTGATTTGGCGGTTAATATTTTATGTGAGCAATTAAATTTTCTGAAAAATAGAAACAATTCTGATAATATTCGGGTAGATATATGTGAATCAGAAAAAGCTAAAACAGATGAAACGTTGGAAGATGAAGATATGAGTATTGACGCGGTTGATAAAGCAAGGAAAGAAGGGAAAAAGGAGAAAAAAACGCTAAAAGGAATAAATAATGAGCAGAAGAAAAAAAGGGGTAGACCTAAGAAGGAACAAAATTAATTACTGGAATTAAATTCCTCCAGAGCATATTTTATGCGTCATCAAAGGACAAAAAAAACTTTGGGTAGAAATTATAAGCAAAGAAAATCCCTGTTCAAGAATTTGGCGACATCTTTAGTATTGTATGAAAAAATCAAAACAACTGAAGCTAAGGCGGGTATTTTGAAGCCAAAATTAGAGAAGATGATAACCAGATCAAAAACAAGTTCTCTTCATAATAGACGCGAGCTCGCAAAATTTTTGACAACTAAGGGTGCAGTTGATAAGATGCTTGAAGTTATTGGTCCAAAATACAAAAGCAGAAAAGGCGGATATTTGAGGATTATCAAATTAGGCGAGAGAAAAGGAGACGGGGCCAAGATGGCGATTATAGAGTTTGTATGATTAATATATCAATGTTATGAAAGAAAAAATAGAAAGAAAAACCCATATCATTGACGCTTTTGGAGTTGCGCCAGGCAGGCTCGCGACGAGGATTGCCGTTCTTTTGCGCGGGAAAAATAAGACGAATTTTACTCCGCGTCTTGATCAGGGAGATAATATAATTGTTGAGAATGTTAACAGTATGAAAATTACTGGTAATAAGATGGATAAAAAAATTTATTATAGCAATTCCATGTATCCTGGCGGATTGAAAAGCGCCAAGATGAAAGATTTGATTGCTAGCAAGGGCATGGCAGAGATTCTGCGCCATGCTGTTTATGGTATGTTACCTGCAAACAAACTCAAAAATGGAATAATGAAAAGACTTATTATAAAATAATCAAACTATGGCAAAGAAAGAAATCAAAAATGATGATACGCAAGAAAAAAAATCGGGAGGAAAATCTCTTGGTGATTATTTTTATGCAGTTGGCAGACGCAAAACTGCTGTTGCTAAAGTTAAAATTTTTCCAAAAGGCAACGGACAGACGGTCGTTAACGGAAAAGACTATAAAATTTTTTTCCCTTATTTCGCTTGGCAGCAAAATTTGGAAGAGCCTTTTCTGGCAGTTGGGATGGAAAATAAATTTGATGTGAAAATAACAGTAGTCGGTTCAGGGCAACACTCGCAAGCAGAAGCTTGCCGTCTTGGTATCGCGCGCGCATTGATAAAATTTGATGCTAATTTTAAAAAAACGCTTCGCACAGCGGGATTTGTAACACGTGATCCACGGGCTAAGGAAAGAAAGAAACCAGGCTTGAAGCGTGCTCGCCGCGCACCGCAATGGTCAAAACGTTAAGTCGCTTTCTTCATATAGCAACTAGGACTTTCGCATTTGGCGCATTTTTCCGTTAAAACGAGTAGGGGTTTATTACAAATACGCCCCTACTCGTTTGTGTTTTGCTAGGAAATTGGTAGAATAAAACTGTATGAGTTTCGTACGCAGAAACAAAATGATTCTGTTTTTATTGGTTTTTTGCATAGTCTTTTTTTGTATTTACTCTTATTTTAATTTGTTAATTTTCAAACGACTCTCGGATTTTAGCAAAGTTTTTGATAATGCAAATAATGGCACAGATGTTAAATTTTCGTCCCCAGATGAAACAGCCAACTATTTTTGGATTAGCCGGATTGCTCGTGGCAAGCCGCTTTATTATTTCGAAGAACTCAATGGGCTTGGCAATAATCTTGTCCATCCGCGCAGTGTTAATGCTGTTGGCGGGAAAATCGTTCCAGGCTCGTTTTTAGGGATGATCATTATTTATGGATTTTTGGCTAAAATTTTTGGCTTATGGGTAGTGCCATACTTAACTCCTTTTTTCAGTGTTTTAGGAATTGTCTTTTTTTATTTGCTAATCAAAGAAATTTTTCAAAAAAAGACAATCTCTTTGCTTGCCGCCATGCTTTTGTCTTTTATTCCTCCATGGCTGTATTACAGCAGTCGGGGAATGTACCATAACATATTGTTTATGAGTTTATTGATTATGGGGATTTATGAGTTGTTTTACATTTTTGGGACAGGCCATATCAAGAGTTTTAAATTTAAAGTTTTAAATTTTAATTTAATTTTAAATTCTCTAATTTTAAAATATTTTTTATATTTTTTTGTCGGTTTACTGATTGGTTTGGCCATTATTACGCGCACAGCGGAAATAGTTTGGGTGGGGGTCACGGTCATTTTTATTTTTGCCTTGCATTTTAAAAAAATCCATTGGCCCGGATTTTTTTTATTTTTATGCGGATTGTATCTGCCGGCCTTGATACTCATGTATCATAATCAAATATTGTATGGCCAGGTAATCTCTGCTGGTTACCGGTCAATTATACCCGAGGGTGGGGTGGGCGAGATGGTGGACAGCGGGGTGTTATGGCAAATTTTAATCACGCCTTTTGGCTTTGATTTGAAATTAATATTAGTCAATTCCTTCAATTATTTATATAATTTCCTGCCGTATTGGTCAGCGCCAGTTGTAGTTGGCGCATTTTTATTTCTTGTATTGCCGAGTAAATCAATTCAGATCAATTATAAAAAGAGAATAATTTATTTTGCTTATTGTTTACTGCTGACTGCTTATTTATTGATTTTTTACGGCTCATGGTCAATTACGGACCGAATTGATCAGGCAAATTTGTCACTTGGCACTTCATATGTGCGCTATTGGTTGCCGATTTATGTAGTTTCTATGCCGTTTCTAGCGGCATTTATTTTACAGTCTTCAAACTTTTTAATTTCCAATCATTTTAAATTTAAAATTGTTTATCGCGCGGCGTTGGTATTTGCAATGATAATATTATTTTTTATGCCAAGCCTAAATCTGACTGTGCACAAAACAGACGAGAGTTTGTTTCTGTTGAAAGGTTTGAGTGAAGTCAGGATTAAATCCGCGATAATTAATGAAATTGTGCTGGCAAACGATATTACCGTATTATATAAGCAGGCTGATAAAATATTTTTTCCTGAGCGAAAAAAAATTATTGTTGATTTGGTGGCGCCAGCTGATTACGAAGCGCTCGCAAGATTAATAAAACTAAGGAACATTTATTACTATACCTTCGCGCCAGCGAGCACTGTAGAATTTATTTCGAGGCGTGATTTTGAACCACATGGGATGAAGATTATGGATGGGAAAAAAATTTTAGGTCATGATTGGATTTATAAAATAATTTGTAACAAATAATTTTTTAAGTTTTAAAAATCAAAATCATCCGCTATTCATGAGATATTATAAATACATCCGCATAATTTTGATTTCAATTCCTATCATTATTTTGGGTTTTTTGATATACAAATATGTTTGTCCGAGAGGGGTTTTGAAAGTGGATTATGATTTTTGTCGCGAGGATGCCTTTATTTCTAGATTTTCTCCCGGCGGGCGGGTGTTGGAAATTGAAAAATTAGATGGTTATTGCCAACAGAAGATGGTGATTGACCCGGTTTATTTTGATGTGCGCTTACCGCAAAGTTTTCGTCAGGCCGGAATTAAAATTTGGTATCAGAAAAATGATGATGTTATATTAAAAATTGGGCCAAGATTTGATTCCCATCAGTGGCTATGGGATTTAAAAAAAGTGGAGTTTTTGGAGAATGATGGCGAGTGGCAGGTGGGAGTAGTTGATTTGGATTTAAATCATGTGACAATGGAAAATAATCGGATTAGGTTTTTGGTATCGTCGCCATGGTTAGATAAGTTTGGGGAAGAGATATTGTTTAGCAGAGTGGAGATTAAATTTGAGAAACTGCCGATTGGATGGGGGAAGGTGCGAGAGAAGGTGAAAAATTTGGTAAAATTTTGAAGTATGAATTTTGAATTTTGATTCAATTTTAAGATTTCAATTCTTGAGCTTGAAGTTTATTATAGAAATAGTTTGAACTTTAAACTTCATTCTTGAATCAAAATTTGAACTTAAGACTTTAAAATTAATTATATTAATAGATGAGAAAGGTAATAGAAAAATTAACTGATGATATATTTTATATCTCCTTGCTAACTTGGGTGATTTATTTTATACTGGAGTTACTTAAAGAAGGATTAGTCTCTAACTATTTTGATTTGAATTTATTGTTGATTTTTGTGATTGTATTCGCGATTATCAATTCATTTTTAAATTATGATTTTGGGCGTTAAGATTAAAGAATTAGTTATCCGCCCTGATAAACATATCGCCAAAGAAGAGGTGGTTTTAAGGCCTGGTTTTCTTGTTGAAATATTAAGAAATGACGATGGGTTGCTTAAGAAATTCGGGCAGACTACATTTACTGTAGCTTACAAAGGAACGATCAAGGCTTTTCATTGGCATAAAAGACAGGATGATTTATGGTTTGTCGCCAGCGGCAAGGCGTTGATAGTTCTTTATGATTTACGTGAAAATTCAAAGACTCGCGGCAAGACGCAAATTATTGAATCCGGAGAAGGCGATTATAAATTAATTCTCATACCAAGAGGAGTTGCTCACGGCTATAAAGTGATATCAGCTGATCCGCTAATGCTTTTTTATCATACAACAGAGCCGTACAACAGAGAGAATCAAGACGAAGAGAGAATCCCGTATAATTACAAGCTGATTGACTTTGATTGGGATAAATACTAATTTTAAAAATTACAAAATTAAAAATTTTTATCATATGGATTGTATTTTTTGCAAAATTATCAAAGGTGAAATACCGGCGGCTAAGATTTACGAGGACAATAATTTTTTGGCGTTTTTGGATATTAGTCCTGTTAACAAAGGCCATACTTTGGTTGTGCCAAAAGAACATTATGAGAATTTAATGGAAACTCCGGATGAATTGGTAAGAGATTTATGGGTAGTTGTAAAAAAAGTCGCGTTGGCTGTTAAAAAAACGGTTAAGGCTGACGGATTGAATTTTTGCGCTAATAATGGTCAAGCTGCCGGGCAGATAATTTTTCACACTCATATCCATGTGATCCCGAGATTTACAAGTGATCATTTTAAAAATTGGCCTAATCAAAAATATAACAATGGCGAGATAGAAAAAGTGGCTGAAGAGATAGGAAAGAAATTAAAAAATTAAAAAATAAAGTGAAAAAAATTTATGAAAAGAATAAAATCCGATATCAAAAACATTAATTTAGCTTCCGCTGGCAATAAGCGAATTCTGTGGGCAGACAAAGATATGCCAGTGCTAGCTCAAATCAGGGCCGGTTTTAGCAAAAAAAAGCCACTAAAAGGCGTAAAACTCGCGGCTTGTCTGCACGTTACTGCTGAAACAGCGAATTTGATGCGCACTCTGAAAACAGGAGGAGCCGAAGTTGTTTTATGCGCGTCAAATCCTTTGTCAACCCAAGATGATGTTGCAGCATCTTTAGTCAAAGATTATGGCGTGAGTGTTTTCGCAATTAATAGTGAAAGCAGAAAGACTTATTACGAACATATTAATAGAGCCATTGACTTAATGCCCAATATTACAATGGATGATGGTGCTGATTTAGTCTCATTGTTTCATTCTAAAAGGACAAAAGGTATCAGCCGAATTATTGGCGGCACTGAAGAAACAACTACTGGTGTCATTCGTTTGAAAGCGCTGGCTCTAGCAGGTAAACTTAGATATCCGATTATTGCTGTTAATAATGCTATGACAAAACATTTTTTTGACAATCGTTATGGTACTGGCCAAAGCACTCTGGATGGTATTATTCGCCTGACAGATATTTTATTAGCAGGTAGCACTGTTGTTATCGCTGGTTATGGTTGGTGCGGTCGCGGAACAGCTCTTAAAGCTCGCGGTATGGGAGCCAATGTTATTGTTACGGAAGTAGATGAAATCAAGTCTCTGGAAGCTGTTATGGATGGGTTTCAAGTTATGCCGATGGCGACAGCCGCTCCACAAGGCGATCTGTTTATCACACTTACGGGAGATATTAATGTTATAGACAAGAAACATTTCCTAAAAATGAAATCAGGGGCCATTATTTGCAATTCTGGCCATTTTGATGTTGAGATAAATATAGCCGGATTAAAAAAGATGGCTCACGCCCGTAAAACAGTAAAGCGTCTTGTTGATGAATATACATTAGTCGGCAATAAGAAAATTTATGTTCTCGCTGAGGGTCGGCTGGTTAATTTGGCCGGAGCCGAAGGACATCCAGCCAGCGTGATGGATATGAGTTTCGCCAATCAAGCCTTATCATCGGAATATATTATGAAGTATTACAGAAAGTTAGAAAATAGAGTCTATACAATTCCTGAAAAAATTGATAGAAATATCGCGCGTCTCAAACTCAAATCTATAAATATTGCGATAGACAAGCTCACTAAAGAGCAGGAAAAGTATTTGAGCAGTTGGGAGATAGGAACATGAGTTTTATTTCGCAATTTTAGAAGTTGAAAATTATGAAATTGCTTGTTACCGGCGGAGCTGGTTTTATCGGCTCTAATTTCATACGTTATTGGATAAAAAATCATATTACTGATCAGATTTTAAATTTGGACAAATTGACTTATGCCGGCAATTTGGAAAATTTAGCCGATATTGAGGATAATCAAAATTATAGATTTATTAAGGGTGATATTTGCAATAGCAAGTTAGTTGGTAAATTGATGAAAGGGATTGATATTGTAGTCCATTTTGCGGCGGAAAGCCATGTTGACAACTCAATTACAGGATCAGACGTGTTTGTCCGAACAAACATTGTAGGCACGCATGTGTTATTGAAGTCGGCTTTGAAGAACAAGATCAAAAGATTTCATCATGTCTCAACTGATGAAGTCTTTGGCGCATTGGGCTTGGACGACAAAAACAAATTTAACGAACTGACGCTTTATCAGCCGAGTTCCCCATATTCAGCCTCAAAGGCCGGTTCTGACCACCTTGTCCGTGCATATTTTAAAACTTATGGACTGCCAGTCACGATTTCTAATTGCTCAAATAACTATGGGCCGTATCAACACATTGAGAAGTTTATACCTATATCAATAATCAGCCTGCTTAAATGCATGAAAGTGCCTGTATATGGCGATGGGCTGTATGTGCGCGACTGGCTGTATATTGAGGATCATTGCCGGGCGATTGATTTGATTTTACAGAAAGGCAAGGTTGGGGAGACTTATTGCATAGGCGGTATGACTGATGATGTCAGCAATTTAGAAATAGTTAAAAAAATTATTAAGATTTTAGGCAAGGATGAAAGTTTTATAGAACACGTTAAAGACAGACCGGGGCATGACAGGCGCTATGCTGTGGATTGGAGTAAAATTAAAAGGGAGCTGGGATATTCTCCTAGGTTTGATCTAAATAAATATTTAGAGCAAACAGTCAGATGGTATGAGGAAAATAGAGCGTGGTGGAATAAATGAATTTGAAGTAAATATTTGGAATTTTAGATATACTCTTATTTTATGTGGCAAGAAACCAATTCCGTGGCGCGTAATACGACATATTATACTTCTGCTCTGATAGGGCAGAAGGTTTTGGCTTTTGTCTATTTTTCTTTTATTGCCAGGCTTTTGGGAGTTGAGGATACTGGTAAGTATACTTTTGCATTGTCATTTACCACTATTTTTGCCATTTTTATTGATCTTGGTTTAGCGTCAGTTTTGACGCGCGAGATTGCCAAAAACAAAGAGCGTACTCAACTTTATCTTTCAAATATTTTGGCCATTAAAATTCCTCTGGCTATTTTAGTTTATATTTTGGTTTTTGGAATGATTAATATTTTAGGGTACGCGGAGCTCACGCGGCAGCTGGTCTATATTTCCGGCATTATTATGTTTTTGGATTCTTTTATTTTGAGTTTTTGGGCTGTGATGCGCGGGCATCAGCAATTAAAGTATGAAAGCATTGGAGTGCTGAGCTTGCAACTGATCACAGTAGCTCTGGGAAGCACTGTTTTGCGGCTGCATCTTGGTCTTCGGCTCCTGATTATGGCTCTGCTTTGCGGCAGCGTTTTTAATTTTGTTTTTGCTGCGGTTGTTTTGAAGCGCAAGCTCGGTTTGCGCCTAATGCCCATGTATAACCCGGAAATTTTAAAAGCGTTATTCCGTATCGGTTTGCCATTTGCCATGATGGGTATTTTTAGCCGCATATACACCTCGCTTGATACAGTGCTTTTGTCAACTCTAGCTGGCGACGCTTATGTCGGATGGTACAGCATACCAGTCAAGATTACCATGGCTTTGCAGTTTTTGCCAATGGCTTTTATGGCTGCATTATTTCCAGCGATGAGCGCTTATTTTATCAATAACCGGGAAAAATTAAAGCTGACTTTTGAAAAAGCTATGCATTATCTGATGACCATCAGTTTGCCGATCGCGGTTGGGATTATTATGCTTGCGGAACCGGTGATTGTCAGTGTGTACACAAAGGAATATTCAAACTCCATTTTACCTTTGAAGATTCTGATGGTAAGTTTGTTTTTTCTGTTTATCAATTTTCCAGTGGGATACTTACTGAATGCTTGCAATAAGCAGGTTACAAATACAATAAATATGGGTATAACTGTGCTTGTAAATGTGATACTCAATATTGTGCTTATTCCTAAATATACCTATGTTGGCGCGGCCGTTACGTCGCTTGTGAGTACTTTTGTGCTTTTTGTTCTTGGCATGTATTGGGTGCCTAAAATTATTGATTACAGCAAGACATATTTGTTTAATGGACTTGCCAAGATATTTTTGGCATGTTTATTGATGGCGGTGGTTATCTATTATTTTTTGCCGCTAGTCAACTGGATATTTCTAATTCCAGTCGGAGTATTGGTATACTTTGTTGTTTTGTGGTTTATCGGCGGTGTGAGCAGGCAGGATGCGCGGGATATTTGGAATTCACTGACTGCTAAATAAATATGGAAAAAATATTGCTTATAACATTAGATTTTTTTCCCAAGATCGGAGGCGTGTCCGAGTATTATTTTAATCTATGCGAGCAATTGGCGAAAGAAAATCATGATAGCATAGTGGTATTGACAGAAAACACAAAAATACAGGAATATAAAAATATAAAAATACCAGAATATGACTTTAAAATTTATAGAAAAGATTTATCAAACGGATTTATTTGGCCGCGGTGGTTGTTGATGTTTTGGCATATTTGGCGCGTTGTTAAAAAAGAAAAAATAGAAATGTTTTGGGCTGGCGAAGTTTTGCCGACGGGAACGGCGGTCTACTGTTTGTCAAAATTATTGAAAATTCCTTATATTGTTTCCTGCCATGGCAATGATATTTTGCGGGCGAGAAAAAAATGGCGCAAAGAAAAATTGGCGCAGAGGATTTTGCAGGCGGCTAAATGGGCGACGGCAAATAGCAATTATACTCGTGGTTTAGCGGTTGATTTGGGGGTTGAGAATGAGAGGGTGCAGGTAGTATACCCTGGAATACAACTCAAAACTCAAAACTCAAAACTCAAAACCAAGGAAGAATTGATTAAAAAATATAATTTAGAGAATAAAAAAATTTTATTATCGGTTGGGAGACTAGTTGAGAGAAAGGGCTTTGATAATGTGATACGAGCCCTGCCGAAAGTGTGGCAGGAAATACCAGAATTGGTTTATCTTATTGCCGGAAACGGATCTGACAAAGAGCGATTAGGAAAATTAAGTCAAGAGACACTCAAACAATTTAACGATTTAACAATTGAGCAATTGAGCGGTAGAATTATTTTTTTAGGGCAGGCGAGTATGGAGGATAAAGAGGAACTTTTTAGTTTGTGTGATGTTTTTATTATGCCAGCGCGCGCCAGCGCGGATGATGTTGAGGGTTTTGGCATGGTTTATTTAGAAGCTGGAAGTTTTGGCAAAGCGGTGATTGGCGGACGCGGCGGCGGAGTAAGCGAGGCCGTGGTGAATGGCGAGACTGGCGTTTTAGTTGATGGCCAAAATGTGGATGAAATTGCCGCGGCGATTATTAAATTATTTGAAGACGATAATTTTCGTAAAAAACTGGGCGACAATGGACGGAGGAGAGTTGAACAAGAATTTGGGTGGGAGAAAAGCGTGAAAAAATTTAGGGGATTGTTAAATTGCTAAATTGTTAAATTGCTAATTTGTTTGTCATTTTTAAGATAATTTGCTATACTAAATAATATGATACCAGCCAGATATTTAGAACAGATAAAGACCATGCTGTTTGATTTTAATCAAGATGGGAAATGTCGCTTTTTCCTGTTTGGTTCCAGTTTGGCGAGATCGCGTTTCGGCGATGTGGACATTGGAGTTATGGGCAAAGTGGCTGACAAAGATATTGGCTGTTTAAGAGAAAAGTTTAGAGATTCTACTTTACCTTATGGTGTAGATGTTGTGGATTTTAATAAGGTTTCCAAACAATTTAAGAACAATGTTTTAAATAACAAAGTTTTATGGATAACGTCTTAAAAATTAAGAAACAAGAATTATCGCAAGCGCTAAGGACACTCAAAGAAGTTTTGCGCAAAAAGAATCAAAATGAGATTATCAGGGATGCTGTCATTAAACGTTTTGAATATACTTTTGAATCGGCTTGGAAAACAGTCAAGTTATTTTTAAGGCAAGCACATGGCATAGACGTTTTTTCACCCAAGGACTGCTGGCGGGAGTTGAGAAAAAATACGCCGTTCACTGATGAGGAAACTGTATTATTATTAAAAATGGCTGATGATCGCAATGAAATTATTCATACTTATCGCGAGGAATTTGCTGAAGAATTATATGGTAAAATAAAAGTTGATTATTATAAGTTGCTGGAGAAAATTTATAAAATAATATGAGCAAAAAGCAGGTTAGAGAACTGGCTAAATACTGGAAGAAGTCGGCGGAGCGGAGCTGGCAGGCGGCTTTAAGTTTGTTTAAAAGCAAACATTATGATGCTTGTTTGTTTTTCTGCCATTTGGCCATAGAAAAAATGATAAAAGCTACAGTCATTGAGAAGACCGGCAAAGTAGCTCCTTTTATTCATGATTTGGAAAAATTAGCTCACTTGGCCAATATATCTTTAGTTGGTGAAACGGCCAAGATTTTACGCGAGATTACCAATTTTAATGTTGCTGGTCGTTATGAGGACGCAAAGTACAGTTTTTATAAAAAATGCACCAAAAGTTACACCGGAAAAAATTTGCAAGTCTGCAAAGACATATTTTTATGGCTAAAAAAAGAATACCCAAAAAAGTAGAAAAAAAAATCAGGGAATATGTGGATATTTTAGAAGAAGATAAGTTGCCGATTAAAAAGGTGATTCTTTTTGGTTCTTATGCTAAGGGCACACAGCACAAATGGAGCGATTTAGATGTCTGTATTGTTTCTCCTAAATTTCATGATTTTTTTGATGATATGCAATATTTATGGGCAAAAAGAAAATTTGATGCTGATTTAAGTATTGAGCCGTTGGGTTTCAACCCCAAAGATTTCCGCGATCCGAGTTCGTTGGTGCAGGAAATTAAGGATCACGGCATTGAGATAAAAATTTAAAGAATATTTTTAGGTTTATGCGTTTATTAAATAGGTGGTTTCAAGTTTCTATTGCAACTGAATTGTTAATTAGCCTCTACTGGTTCAAACTTGCAGTTTGAACCAAGTATTTGGCAACCAGCCAATAGCATGGAATTTAAGCATTAGAGCGATCTGTTAAATATTGTGGTTCAGTCTATAAGACTGAACCAGCTGAGGATAAACACATATTGCCTAATACTGATTTTTGGACTAAAATTAGTATTAGCAATCCTATCTCCGGCCAGTATGGCCGGGGTTTTTATTTCTCAAAATTTGCTGTTAAAATGTTAAAATGCTAAAATACTATTATGATTTCCATTATTATTCCAGTTTATAATATGCTAGAAGAACTGGCCAAGTGTCTTGCAAGTTTGGGTAAACAGACTTATAAGGATTTTGAGGTGGTGGTGGTGGATGACGGGTCAAGTCACAAAAACACGGAAAACACGAAAACACGAAAACACGATTTAGCTATAAAATTCTGTAGAATAGAGCATAGCGGAGCGCCGCGGGCGCGGAATTTCGGACTGGAGAAAAGCAAGGGCGAATATATTTTATTTTGCGACGCTGATATGGAGTTGAAGGAAGATTGTTTAGAAAAAATGCTAAAAGCGTTAGAAAATAATTTATCGGCCAGTTATGTTTATGCTGATTTTAAATACGGCTGGAAAAAATTTAAATTTTGGGATTTTGACGCGGACAAATTAAAACAGATAAATTTTGTGAATACTTGTTCTTTGGTCAGACGGCAGGCTTTGGACGGGGTGAGTTGGGACGAGAGTTTGGAAAAATTTCAGGACTGGGATTTGTGGTTGAGCTTGCTTGAAAAAGGAAAGATCGGAGTATATATTCCAGAAGTTTTATTTAAGGCAAGCGCTGGCAGTGGAAAAATCAGCCAGTGGCTACCGAAAACTTTTTATAAATTGCCTTTTAGTTGGGAGAGCAAAAAAAAGTATGAGAAATGGAAGAGAGTGGTGCAGGAAAAACACAAAATTTTAAAATCCGAAGTCTGAAGTTTGAATTTTGATTCAAGAATTAAGTTTAAAGTATTTTTATAAAATTTCTACTTAAAAATTAAAATTTTAAAATTCAATCAAAATTCAAACTTAATATTTAAAAATTAAACTCATGAAATTATCCATTATAATTGTCAGTTATAATGTGCGCGATCTGCTCAAAAAATGTCTTGAGTCTATTTTTAGATATATAAAAAATATTGATTTTGAGGTGATAGTGATAGACAACGCGTCGTCTGACGGTAGCGCGGCAATGGTTGGCCGAGAGTTTTTGACAGTCAATTTGATTGCTAATAAAAAAAATTTAGGTTTTGCCAGCGCTAATAATCAGGGGATCGCGCGCGTCAGGGGCAAATATATTTTAATTTTAAACGATGATACGGAGCTGATTGATAACAGTTTAGAGAAACTGATTGGCTTGATGGAGAAAAATAATAATTGGGCGATTATGGGTTGTAAATTATTGAATCAAGACGGCAGTTTGCAGGCATCGGTCAGACGTTTTCCTCATTTTTTTGATCAACTGCTTGTGCTTTTAAAACTACATCATCTGCCTAGTTTTAAAAGAGATTTGGAGAATTATATGTGCACGGTTTTTGATTATGGGCAGACGCAAGAAGTTGAGCAGATTATGGGCGCTTGTATGCTGATCAGAAAAGAAATTTTTGATAAAATTGGCAGTTTTGATGAAAAATATTTTTACTGGTTTGAAGAGGTGGATTTATGCAAAAGAGCCGCTAATGTCGGATTAAAAGTTATTTATACGCCGCAAGCCCAAATCATCCATCATGGCGGGGCAAGTTTTAACCAAATTAACTGGCATAAACAGATAATTTGGAACCACTCTGTCTGCCGTTATTTTTTGAAGCATGGCAAGAAGTGGCAGTTTACTGTTTTGTGGTTTTTGGGACCAATCAGTATTCTACTCGCAGTCGTTGCGGATTGGATGAAAAAATTTAAAATAAATTTTTATGAATAATCATTTCAGAGCGGCTTTAATTTTTTTGATTTTCTTGGAGTTATTGTCAATATTTGCATGGGGGTTGCCTGTGTTTAACACTGTAGCTTTTTTGGTGATTGTTTTTTTGACTTTTGTTTTGGCGCTCAAGAAATTACGCTATGGCATATACATTGCGGCGGCTGAACTAATTGTCGGATCATACGGCTATTTATTTTCTTTGAATTTTGGAATGGGTAATACTTTGATTTCAATCAGAATGGGCATATTTGCAGCGGTTATGTTTTCCTGGGTGGTTAATGTTTTAAAACATGGCGGATTTAGGGATTATTGGTGTGAATTAAACGCGTTTGAATTTTTTAGATATTATTTATATTTAGCGGCAGTTTTGGCATGGGGTTTTATATGGGGAATAATACGGGGCAATGATTTTGGCAATGTGTTTTTGGATTTTAACAACTGGTTGTTTTTTTTGTATTTACTGCCATTGTTATCAATCAAGAAGCAAGCCGATGGTTCAAACCGCAGGCCTGAACCAGAAAATTTGGAAACTTGCTCATTTGTTGATGATCCAAATGTTATGGTTCAATCTGCAAGATTGAACCAGCGGGAGAATAAACAGGAATTAAGCCGCCGGTTGATAGTGGATGATTTTTGGCATGGATTCGTGCAGATCGTTTTGGCGGCGTTATGCTGGCTCATAATAAAAACATTCATCTTACTCTATATTTTTTCCCATCAATTTATCTGGGCATTGCCGGAAGTTTATCAATGGATAAGAGATACTAGAGTTGGAGAAATTACTATGATAAGTAATAATTTTTATCGGATATTTTTGCAGTCGCAAATCTACGCGCTTTTGGCTTTTTTTATCCTCCTCCCAATTTCCAATTTCCAATTTCCAATTTCCAATAAAAATTCAAAATTCAAAATTCAAAATTCAAAATTTTTATTTCTTTTGATCGGCTGCCTAAGCGCAGTGATTATTAGTTTTTCCCGCAGTTTTTGGCTGGGATTAATTGGAGGGTTGTGTGTATATTTTTTATATTTAATATTTTACGGATTACGAATTACTGATTATGGATTACGAATAAAGATTTTAATCGGGCAAGTGTTCAAGTTGTTTGGTGCGGTGGCCATATCGTTTAGCATAATATTTTTAATTGTAAATTTACCGCCGAAGATTGCTGGCAAGAATTTAAGCAGTTTGATTTCTAAAAGGACGACCGAAATTGAAGCAGCTGGATCTTCGCGGCTAAATATGTTAAAACCACTTGGTCTGGCTATTATAAAACACCCGCTGATTGGTTCAGGATTTGGCGCAACCGCAACGTATCAAAGCGCAGATCCGCGCATTTTAACAACTACAGCCGTGGCTAGCGGCGAATATACCACTTATGCTTTTGAATGGGCGTATCTTGATTTGCTTCTTAAAATTGGCTTAGTTGGATTGGCTATCTATTTACTTTTAATATACAAGGTATTGCAGGCGCTAGGGAAGCAAATCAAGAATTTTGAAATTAAAAGTTTGAATTTTGATTCAAGTTTTAAGTTAGAAGTTCAAAATTCAGACTTTAAAATTGAATCAAAATTCAGAATTCATACTTTTAAATTTGGTTTAATGTTAGCTTTTATTTCTTTATTAATTGTCAATATCTTCACGCCTTATTTAAATCATCCCCTGGGGATTGGCGCCGTTATTTTGGTTAGCGCATTTTTGGATAAAGGTCCAATCAACGGCAATAGGTCTAATAGTTTATGAACAAAAAAATAGAAGAATATTATAATAGAAAAGAAGATTACGGAGTCAATAAATTGCGAGAGAAGAAAATCAACTTTTTAGTTGACAAAGATATTAAGACCGGTGAAAAAAATATATTGGACGTCGGATGCGCCAGTGGGTATATTTCCACAAATTGGCGTAAGGGCAATCACCTTATTGGTCTTGATATTGCCAGTAAGTTTGCCAAATTGGCTCAAGGCGCTCTGGATGAATTTTATGTGTTAAATCTGGAGTCAAATAATTGGCCGCAAGCAGTCATCCAAAAAAGATTTGATATTATTTTATGCGCCGAAGTTTTAGAGCATTTATTCGCTCCGCAAGATTTTTTATTAAAATTAAAAGATTTGTTGAATAAAGATGGATATATTATTATTACCACCCCCAATTTTTTGGTCTGGAATAATCGTTTTAGAATGTTTTTAGGCCGATATGGGGCACAGGAACTTTTTAATGATTACGGACACATACATTTATTTAGTTATAATTCTTTACAAAAATTATTACATCAAGTAAGATTAAAGATAATTAGCCAAGATAATCTTTGGTATCCCAATTATTTGGAAAAATTTGCTAAAATTTTATCCCCCAATTTATTTGTTTATCAAGCAATTCTTAAGGTTAAGCCCGTCAAATAATTTCGCCCAAAAAATGAAATTATTATATATCTCCAATTCTAGAATTCCGACTACCAAGGCCTACGGCCACCAGATTTTTAAGATGTGCCAGATTTTTGCCAGGCACAATGTGGCAGTTGAACTAATCTGTCCCAGCCGTAAAAATCCTGAATTCAAAAATGTAGATGCCTTTGTCTACTATCGTATGCCAAAGACTTTCAAGCTTAAAAAGATTTACTCCTATGATCCGCAATGGTTGATCAAATTCCCAGCAGGTACCTATATCAAATTTCAAGCTTTGCTTTTTATAATCAGTTTACTTATTTATCTATTATATAAGAAGAATAGAGCCGAATACATTTTTTATACACGTGATGAATATCTATTGCCTTTATTACAACTGTTCTCAAAACGTGTTGTTTGGGAAGGCCATTCCTTGCCCCAAAGAAAAAAGCATTATGCTCATTATTTTAAGCAATGTTATCGCCTAATAGTTTTAACTCATGAATTAAAAAAGATGCTGATTGGGTTAGGTGTTTCAGCAAATAAAATTTTAGTTTCTCCGGACGCAGTTGAGCTTGAAATTTTTGGCATCCGGCTTGATAAAAATCAGGCGCGGCAAGAATTAAATTTGCCGCAAGAGAAGATATTATTTGGCTACAGCGGCAGCTTTAAAACTAAAAATATGGACAAGGGCATTAAAGATATTTTATATGCTTTAAAAATTATTATCCAAGAATACCCGCACGCCATGTTTATTGCCGTCGGCGGCGCTCCAGAGCATATCCAAGAATATAAAAATTTAGCTGAACAAATCGGAGTAGCTGATAATTCCCAGTTTCTTGCCCAAGTAACCCAAGATAAACTGGCCATTTATCAGCAAGCTTGTGATATAATGCTTATGCCCTTTCCTTGGACAGAGCACTACGCTTATTTTATGTCGCCGCTTAAAATGTTTGAAAATATGGCTTCCGGCCGGCCGATTATTGCCACTGATTTGCCTGCTATTAAAGAAGTTTTAAATGAAAAAAATTCAGTTTTAATTTCCCCAGACAATCCAGTTGGTCTCGCACGAGGTATTATAAAACTTATTGAAGATTCTAATTTGGGAGATAAACTTGCCAGTCAGGCCAGTCTTGACGTCAAGCAATACACATGGCACAATAGAGTAGAAAAAATAATTAATTTTTTGTGAATATTTTACCATTTTTTAAAAATTATCAAATATTAGCTAAAAAATAAATTAAATGCGGATAAAATAAATAAGTGGTAAAAATTGTTTCGTGATTTTTTACCACTTATTTATCTTTTTAACTCTCAACTTGTTAATTTTTTCTAACTCATTTGCATATGATTAATGACAAACGAATTAGCGCAATTATTAAATTAAGTACCCAAGCTTTTTCTCCTTACAAATGGCATATTATCGGTCTGATTGTTTTAAGTTTTATCGCCGGCATATTTGAAGGCATAGGTGTTAATGCTTTGATTCCTTTGTTTTCTTTTGCCTTGGGCGGGAGTGAAGGCGGCACAGACATTATCTCAAGAACCATTGAAAGGTTTTTTAATTACTTCGGTGCCGCATTTAATGTTACTCATCTGTTGATATTTATCAGTCTGTTGTTTATTTTTAAGGCAATTTTTTCGCTCATTGTTATTTATATCAAAACTAAAATCAATAACGATTACGGCGAACAGACACGCACCCGTTTGTTTCAAAGTATTTTAAAATCAAATTGGCCTCACTTATTACGTCAAAGATTAGGGCATCTGGAAACTATTCTTATGGTTGATGTGCCAGCCAGCCAGAGTTTATTGGAACAAATCAGCGTTGACATTATGACTGCCGTGAGTCTTTTTGTGTATATTGTTGTAGCAATTAATATTTCTGCCACAACTACCCTAATCGCATTGGTAATTGGCGCTATCTTTTTTTTGTTACTCAAGCCAACTATTTATAGAATAAAAATATTATCCTATGAAAGGACATTGATCAACCAAAAAACAGCCCATCATATCGGCGAAAATATTCTTGGCATGAAAACAGTTAAGGCTATGGTTATTGAGCGAGCCGTTGGCGAAAAAGGAATCCGACTTTTTCAAGAGTTAAAACATATCACTATCAAAGTTTCTTTGTTGAAAAGCATTACATCCCAGCTCATTTTGCCAGTCAGTGTTATTTTTATTTGTGTTGTTTTTGTTTTTTCCTACCATTCGCCATCGTTTAATTTGGCTGTGTTGGCGGCCGTGGTTTATCTGGTGGAAAAAATATTTACCTATATTCAGCAGTTGGAAAAAGGCCTGCAAAATATTAATGAATGTGTGCCCAATTTAAGGAATGTGCTTGATTATGAGAAAAAAGCGCTTGCGGAGCAAGAGCAAGACGTTGGCCAAACTGATTTATCTTACAATAAAAACTTGAAATTTGAGAATGTCGGTTTTTTTTATGAAACTGGCCGGCCGGTATTGAAAAATTTAAATTTCGTTTTAAACAAAGGAGAGTCAGTTGGGTTTATCGGTTCGTCCGGAGTAGGAAAAACCACTCTTGTGGATTTAATTTTGAGGCTGTTGACGCCTACCTCCGGCAATATTCTGATTGACGGGAAAAACATAACTAATTTCAGTCTTTCCAGCTGGAGGAAAAAAATCGGCTACATCGCTCAAGATATGTTTTTAATTAATGACACAATTGAAAATAATATTAGATTCTATAACCAGAATCTTAGTGCGAATGATATTATACAAGCCGCACGCCTGGCTAATATTGATGATTTCATTAATCAATGCCCTCATAAGATGAAAACTATAGTTGGCGAGCGTGGTATTATGCTCTCTGTTGGCCAGCGGCAACGCCTTGTGATTGCCAGAATTTTGGCCGTTCAGCCGGAAATATTAATTCTAGATGAAGCCACTAGCGCCCTAGATAACGAGTCAGAGCTCAAAATTCAGAAAGTTATTAAAAATCTTAAAGGTAAAATAACTGTTTTAATCATTGCCCACCGTCTATCCACTGTGATTAATTTGGACAATGTTATAGTTTTGGATAATGGCATGATCGCGGAACAGGGAGCCCCTCGTGAATTGTTAAAAAATAAAAATTCTTATTTTCATAAAGTATATACTTGACACTAGGGCATAATTCCAGCCCCAGATTTAATAGCCTGTTTTTTAGACAATAACAAATTT
>PEXX01000049.1 GCA_002778965.1 Candidatus Kuenenbacteria bacterium CG08_land_8_20_14_0_20_37_23
CCAGCACTTGATAGGGTTAAAAGAAACTGATAAATTCAATCATAGCATGATGGATTATTTAATCTGGTACAATACCAAACGACCGCATTGGTCGCTCTAATTACTCTCACCGGTGGATTATTTACTTAAAAACAACTATTTGTCCAGAATGTGTTGGACTAATACAGTTGCTTTACTTTTTTGATAAAATATGCGAAGATAAAAGTATAATAATAAATTAAGTTATGTACCGCAATAGGGTGAAATAATTGGTTTATAATTTACAATAAGTATTCGGGGATAGCTCAGCGGTAGAGCAATTGGCTGTTAACCAATGGGTCCAGGGTTCGAATCCCTGTCCCCGAGTTCCAAAAATCCAACTAATATTAGTTGGATTTTTTGATACTACAGTGAGAAACGTAATAGCAAAGTAAAAAATTTTTCCGTCAGTCTCAGTTAATTTTTGGTTCTAAACTCCATGCATCTTCGTTTAGCTTGCAAAGTTTCAATGTCAGATTGTCGTGCCGCGAGGAAGGAAGTTCAAAATGGAAAATATTTTTAGTAAGGCGTTGAATTATTGGCCTGGATCACTATTGCAAACGGTTCGCAATCGTGTTAATATTGAGATATATGGAAAATATAGAGGAAAAATTAGTAAATTTGGGATATAAACTTACGAAACCACGCGTTAAAGTTTTACGCTTTTTGAGAAAAACAAGTAGCACTCCCTATTCGGCGCAAGATATATTTAAGAAGATACAGGGTGTTGACTTAGCGTCGGTTTATCGTGTTTTGGCTTTGTTTAATGATTTAGAGATAGCGAATGAAGAATTTTTTGGTAAAGAGAAAAAATATTGTTTGGCCACGAATCCGCATCATCATGTAGTTTGTCGAAGATGTGGCAAGACGAAAATGGTAGAATGTGATCATGATTATGGCAATAAATTCCAAAATTTTAGCGATATAAGACACCAGTTGATATTAACTGGTATTTGCAATAAATGTAAATAATTAAAAATATATGCGAAAAAGAATATTTTTATTTTTTTTAGCGATTATGTTAATCGCCGTGGCAATATTTTTTACAGGTTGCGGCCAACAAGCCGAGGATAAAAAAATTGGTAAAATAAATATAATGGTAAGTATTTTACCGCAAATTTATTTTGTAGAAAGAATTGGCGGAGACAAAGTTGAGGTTTCAGAAATGATTCCGCCGGGATTCAGTCCGGAAACTTACGATCCGTCTCCGAAACAGCTGCAAAAATTGCAAGACGCTGTTATTTATTTCCGCGTCGGGCACATTCCTTTTGAAAAAGCGCAAATAGAGAAATTAAAGGGCATGAATCAACTAATGAAAATAGTTGATTCCTCCGAAGGTGTTTCACTTTTAAGATTGGCGGCTCATAGTCATGGCGAGGCTGAACACAAGGATGAAGAAGGACACGAAGAGGGCGACGATCCGCATATTTGGCTGTCACCGAAGCTGGTGAAGATCCAAGCAAAGCACATTTACGAATCATTGGTCGAATATAGTCCGGATGATAAAGATTATTTTACTAAAAATTACGATCAATTTATATTAGATTTAGATAAACTGGATGATAAATTATCACAGGCTTTCGCGCCTATAAAAAATCAAACCATTTTGGTTTTTCATCCAGCTTTTGGTTATTTGGCTGATGCTTACGGCTTCAAACAAAAGGCGATTGAAATGGAGGGCAAAGATCCAACGCCGGCGCAGTTGAAGGCGATAATTGATGAAGCTAAAGCGGATAATGTTAAAGTTATTTTTGTACAATCACAATTCAGCACCAAGAATGCTCAAGCCGTAGCCGAAGAAATTGGCGGCGCCGTGGTGCAGATTGATCCTTTGGCCAAAGATTATTTTACCAACCTAGAATCAATTGCAGAAACAATCGTTAGTTCGCTTAAATAAAATGGACACGATCATAAAAGCCGATAAAGTAAATTTTTCCTACAATAAACAGAACAATGTTTTGACTGATGTTAGTTTTGAGATAGATAAAAATGATTTTATTGGGTTGATTGGTCCTAACGGTGGAGGGAAAAGCACACTGCTAAAAATTATTTTAGGATTATTACAACAGGATAATGGCAGTTTGAAAGTTTTTAATGAGGGCAATAAGGAAGCACGCAGTAAGATTGGCTATGTGCCTCAATATAGCAAGATTGATCTGGATTATCCGATTAGCGTCTGGGAGGTGGTGATGAGCGGATTTTTGGGAAATAAAAAAATAGGTTCGCGTTTTGACAAAAAAGAAAAGTACAAAGCCGAGGATGTTTTAAAAAATTTAAATTTGTTTGAACTTAAAGATGCGGCAATTGGCGAATTATCGGGCGGACAAAGACAGAGAATAATGATTGTTAGGGCTTTAGTAAGGGAACCAAAATTGTTGCTTTTGGATGAGCCGACTAATAATATAGACGAAGCAAGTGGCCGAGATTTATACGAACTTTTACATGAGTTAAATAAAACCATGGCGATTATTACAGTTTCGCATGATGTTGATGTTATTTCGCGTCATGTGAAAAGAATTTTTTGTTTAAATAACAAAATGGCGTGCCATAACGCAGTCGATGTCACGAACGGCGATGAAAGCGAAAACATGAAAAAAGTCCGTCATCGTCAGGAATGCATAATTCATTAATATTTTTATGTTGGCATTATTGCAATATTCATTTTTTAGTAACGCGCTTTTGATCGGAATTTTAAGCGGAATTGCTTGCGGAATTATTGGCAGTTTTATTGTAATTAAAAAAATATCTTTTATTTCGGGTAGTATTGCCCATGCTTCTTTTGGCGGTATAGGATTGGCGTATTTTTTCGGTTTTAATCCTGTTTTGGGCGCAGTTTTATTTAGTATTTTATCGGCTTTGAGTATTGGTTTTATTAATAAAAAAAATAAAACGCAGGAAGATGCCTCTATTGGCGCAATTTGGGCGATAGGTATGGCAGTAGGACTTATTTTTATTTATTTTACGCCTGGCTATGCCGCCGACCTGATGACTTATCTGTTTGGCAACATTTTATTATCCACTGTTCAAGATTTGTGGTACATTTTGTTGTTGGATTTGTTTATTATTTTGAGCGTGGTTTATTTGTTCAAATGGTTGGTGGCGATTATTTTTGACGAAGAATTCGCAACTGTGACCAATGTGCCAGTTTTTTCTTTGTATCTTTTCTTTTTGACGCTAGTGGCTTTGTCAGTAGTTGTCTTAATAAGGACGGTAGGTGTGATTTTAGTAATCGCGCTTTTGATTTTGCCGGCCGCCAGCGCGCAGCTTTTAAGCAAGAATTTTAAACATATTATCAGTTGGGCGATTTTACTAGCGGTGTTTGAGAATTTTGCCGGTATAATCCTATCTTATTATTTGAACATCCCGTCTGGTCCAGTGATAATTCTTTTGGCTGCAGCGACATATCTTATGATTTTGACAGGCAAATATTTTAGATTGAAAACCAAAATATATTTATAAATAACAAAACAAGAAATAATTTTTATCTCACTAATCTATTTTTATTTAGCAACGATTTTGATTATATTGGTTTGGCTTGGATCGTATATTTAAATTTCATCTCCAAGTTAGATATCCGCACAGTTATCTGGTCAATACTAGTAATGCTTTTAAACATTGATAAAATTGGGCTGGCCATGTCTATTATTTGGATTTAAAATTTAAACAAAGCTTTTTTATGTTTGATCCTGTAACAATTATAACACAGTAATAATTGTGATATAAACAGCAGGATTTATTACTGGAAACCGTTGGTTATCTTGCGCGAGAAAATATTAACGAACAGGGCGCTGTATTTGACTGGAATCCATGGATTAAACGCCAAGAGAAGAAGATATCAGACAAAGCGTGGTATGAAAAAAATTTAATGAATGCAATATATTTGGATACTGGAAGATAGTTATTTTTGGTGTTAAATCTGAATTATCAAAAAGTTTAAATCAAGAGAAACATTGGAAAAGTTTAGACCAATTTTTTATTAGACAAGACTTCAATTGACATAAAATTCAGGGCTTGTTATACTTCTATATAGAAGTAGTTAAGTTGAATATATTTTTTCCGCAGACAGTGGGCAATTTTGGCTGATTTCAGCTAAAATATTAAGACCTGCCGAGGAATATATACTTTTTAGTATATATGTCTGCGGTAGCACGCAGTTTTTTTATTAATAATTGTTAATAATTTACGGGACTGGTTGAGAAGTAAACTATTTTACTTACAACAATTTAGTCCTAGTTTAAAGCTTAAATTTATGCCCAAAACAAGACAACAAAAACAAGAAGTTTTGGATAGACTTGCGACTAATTTAGAAAAAGCCAAATCAGCGACTTTGGTTTCATTTTCGCAATTGCAAGTTGGCGAGGATCGAAAATTAAGGCAAGAATTGCATAATGAAAATATTAAATATGAAGTGATAAAAAAAACTTTGTTCAAAAAATCATTAGCAAAAGCAGGGTTGGAAGGAGTTGACATAGAAAAGGCGATGGGTAATATTTCAGTCGCTATTTCAGAAAGAGATGAAATTGCTCCGGCAAAAATAATCTCCAGATTCTCAAAGAGCAATGAGAATGTGAGCATTCTTGGGGGAATTTTAGAAAATAAATGGATTGACGCAGTAAAGGTGGAGGCGCTTGCGAAATTGTCATCGAAAGAGGAATTAATCGCCAGAACAGTCGGCGCTATCAAAGCCCCCTTGAGCGGGGTTGTAAATGTTTTAGCCGGAGGCTTAAGAGGATTGTTGAATGTTTTGCGTGAAATCAAAGAGGCAAAATAAAATTTTAATTT
>PEXX01000043.1 GCA_002778965.1 Candidatus Kuenenbacteria bacterium CG08_land_8_20_14_0_20_37_23
TTATTTTATTCATTTTTTATGGATTTCAAATGGCCTGTTATTGGACACAAAAAAATTATTGATTATCTTCAGAATATAATTTTACAGAATAGGGTTAATCATGGTTATTTATTTTACGGTCAGAGCGGACTTGGCAAGTGCATGGTGGCGGAGTATTTTGCGCGCAGTCTTTTTTGTTTATCAGACAATATTAGGCCGTGTGGCGCGTGCAGTCATTGCGTGCAGCTTGAAAAGGGTATTCACGCTGACGTGATTTATCTTCGTCGCGACGAGGAGAAGAAGAATATAGCGATTGAACAGGTTCGCGAGGCGAGAGAGAAACTACAACGCGGATCATTTCTGAATTCATACAAGATGGTGATTGTTGAAGATTTAAACGCGTTTTCATCTTCAGCTTGCAGCGCTATCCTGAAAATACTTGAGGAACCCGCAGGTAAGACCGTTTTTTTGTTTATTGCTAAAAACTTGGCGAATATCCCAAAAACGATTATTTCGCGCGTGCACGCAATAGAATTTTTGCCGGTGGCCGTGTCTGAAATTGAAAAGTATTTGATCGGCGCTGGCGAAACAAAAGAACAAGCCTATGAATTATCACGATTGTCAGCTGGTTTTCCTAGCAAGATCATCAATTTTGCTAGGCATAAGCAGGCGCTAGTTGATAAAAAAGAAAAGATAAGACAAATAATTTCGGATTTACTCGGTGATCTCAATGATAGGTTTGATCTTGTTGAGAGATTAGCCGGACAAAATAAATCAGAGCGCGCGAGAATAGACGCTGATAATTTTCTTGATGATTTATTGATTCTTGTGCGCGACTGTTTTTTGTTAAAAAATATGTGTGCTGACAAAATCGCGAATGTCTGGCTTGGCGACGTGCTGGTTGATATATGCGGCAAGTATGATAATATAAGGCTGGTAGCAATTCTAGAAAAAATAAAAAAGACGCAAGAAGATATCGCGAAAAACGTGAATTTGAAACTTGCGTTGGAGAATTTGATGTTTGAATTTTAATGGCCTAAACGAGAAAATATAAAAATATATAAAAATAATAGTATGAGCAATAAATTTTTTTTAGTGATCGCGTGTGCAGGAATTTTGGCGCTATTGCCAGGTTGTTCTTTGTTATCTATTAAAGACGGCGGCCTTGGCGCAAACGGCGGCAAGGGAATTTTTTTTAGCAGCGACAGAGGCGCGAATTGGCAGGAAAGGAATAATTTAGCGAGTAGTAATGAGAAAATTAATAAAGCGAATATTCATAAATTAAATTTTGATTTTAAAGATAGCAGAATTTTATATGCAGGAACAGACAAAGGGCTTTATTACAGTGACGACAGCGCTGTTAGTTGGCAAATAATATTTGCCAATATTAATATTGATGATTTTGAGATCAGTCCAAATACGCGCGGTATTATTTATGTGATTTCTGGAAATGGATTACACAAGACAGTTGACAACGGCAAAAATTGGAATCTAGTTTATACGGAGACAGAGCCAGGTGCGCGCTTGGAAGATGTTCGCGTCAGTCATTTTGATACCAGCAGAGTATATATATTGAACAGCAACGGGCTTCTTATACGCAGTACGGACTGGGGTGACAGCTGGAAGTTTTTATATGATTTTAATGTAAATACTGATGAGTTATATATTAATCCCAAAAACAGTCTGGAAATGTACGTGCACGCCCAAGATGGGCTTTACCAAACAAAAGACGAGGGAATTAATTGGAATGAGATAATAAGGGGGCAGAGTGAATATTTTTCAGGGATAGAAGAGCATAAAGATTTATTTTTTTCTTTAAAGAGTAACAACATTTATTATTTATCAAGATATGGACTGTTAAAAAGCGCGGATCGGGGCAGTTCATGGAAAGAAATCAAGCTGATTTCTTCGGCGAACAGCGTTGATATAAAAATAATCGCGCTTAACCCCAAAAATGATGATGAGATATATTATGTAGTCAACAATATTTTATATCATACTTTTGATGGAGGATTTAATTGGCAGACAAAAGTTTTGCCGGTTAACGATAAAATTTTTGTCAGCCAGCTGTTAGTTGATTTCTATGATCCTAACAATTTATATATTGGATTGTCACGATAAACACTCAATAATTCTCAATTAACATATTATAAGAGCAAAAATATTTTTAGGCGATATGGATTATAAATTAATTTTTGTGTTTTATGGAATTAAGCCAAAAACAAGAAAATTTTGACAAAGTTATTGAGCATACAAAACAGGAATTGGCGTCAATAAGAACAAACAGAGCGGCCCCAGCAATGATTGAGAATTTACCAGTAGAGATATATGGGTCTAGGATGCCATTAATTCAGATAGCAAGTATTCAGGTTCCAGAACCCAAGATGCTGACTGTTGAGCCTTGGGATAAAAGTATTATCAAAGACGTGGAAAAAGCGATTCAAACAGCGAGTCTTGGTTTGTCAGTTTCAAACGAAGGTAATTTTTTGCGCATTATAGTACCTCCGATGACGGAAGAAACTCGCAAAGAGTTAATAAAACTTTTGCACCACAAACTTGAAACAAGCCGGCAAGCGATGCGCAGGACGCGCGATGATATCAAGAATGATATTATCAAAGCAGAGAAAGACAAAGAAATATCATCTGACGAAAAATATAGATTGATTGAAAAACTTGACGAGATCGCAGGAGATTATAATGAAAAAATCAAAGAGATTGGAGAGAAGAAAGAGGTGGAGATTAAATTATAATTAGAAATTATTATATATGCTTATCACAGTCATAATATTTATAATTATTCTTGGTGTCCTTATTGTGGCGCATGAATTGGGGCATTTTACGACTGCTCGAATTTTTAAAGTTAAAGCGGAAGAATTTGGTTTTGGCTATCCGCCGAGGATTTTTGGATTTGTGAGAAAAAACGATACTGGCCAATGGGAAAAAGTCGGCAGGAAAGATGATACGACTGGTTATAAAAAAACTGTGTGGTCGCTTAATTGGCTGCCATTTGGCGGTTTTGTGAAAATAAAGGGTGAAGATGGCCAAGGTAAAAATGAGACAGACAGTTTTGGATGCAAACCGATTTGGCAGAGATTTATAATTCTTTTTGCCGGAGTATTTATGAATTTTATTTTATGTTTCGTTTTGCTTTCAATTGGATTTATGGCTGGCATCCCAACGATGGTTGATGATACTCTTGATCCAGGTCTGAATGCGCGCGAAGAAAAAATACAGATTATTTCAGTCAGTGAATATTCTCCTGCAAGTGAAATTGGTTTGCGCTTGGGAGATGTGATTTTGAAGATTGACGATGAAGAAATCAAAAGCATAAGACAAGTTCAGGAGATAATAAGCAAAAGCGAAGGCAAGGAAATTAGGATTGTTTTTTTTGGAGCGAACGGCGAAGAGACAAAGAGTTTGCTGCCAAGAGTAATTAGAAATGATTTTGGCAAATATGAAATTGGCGTTGGTCTCGTAAAAACCGCGATAGTTTCATATCCTTGGTATAGCGCAATTTATAAAGGGGCAGAGCAGACGCTTGGCTTAACAATCGCGATATCAAAAGCTTTTTGCAATATAATATCCGATCTTTTTATGGGTAAAGGAGCGCAGGTTGATGTCGCCGGACCAGTTGGAATTGCTGTTTTGACTGGGCAAGTTATACAGCTTGGTTGGTTGTATGTGTTGCAATTTACAGCACTTTTATCAGTTAATCTTGCGATAATCAATATTTTGCCAATTCCAGGACTTGATGGCGGAAGAATAATTTTTTTAATAATTGAAAAGATAAAAGGCGCTCCAATCAAACAAAAAATAGAAGGCGCTGTTAATCAAATCGGATTTTTTTTTATTCTATGCATAATGGTGCTGGTTATTTTTAAGGATCTGCGGACATATGGTAGCAGTATATGGAATGCGATTGCTGGAATATTTTGACAGCTACTAATTAAATTTTAGATGTTTTATGAAACAATCGGAACTTTTTACAAAAACTAAAAAAGAATATGCGAAAGGCGAAACCTCTACAAATGCCAAGTTGCTGATAAAGGCCGGTTATATTGATAAGCTTATGGCTGGAGTTTATACTTTTTTGCCTTTGGGGTTGAAAGTATTGAATAAAGTTGAGAATATTATTCGCGACGAGATGAATGCCATTGGCTGTCAGGAAATTTTGATGCCCGTTATTCAGCCGAAAGAAAACTGGGTAACAACAAACCGATGGACGGATATGAGTGATATTCTTTTTAAACTGGAAGGCGTGCGCGGAAGTGAATTCGCCTTGGGGCCCACTCATGAGGAAATTGTTACGCCATTGGTCAAGCAATTTGTTTTTTCTTATAAAGATTTACCATTTGCAGTTTATCAAATCCAGAGCAAATTTAGAAACGAAGCGCGCGCCAAATCCGGGTTACTTCGCGGTCGTGAGTTTAGGATGAAAGATGTTTATTCATTTCACGCAGACGAGAAAGATCTGGAAGATTTTTATGAACGCATGTCCAAGTCTTATGAAAAAGTTTGGCAACGATTATCATTAGACAATATTACTTACAAAATTTTTGCTTCCGGCGGTAGCTTTTCCAAGTATTCCCACGAATATCAGACGATCTGCGACAGCGGCGAAGATGAAATTTATCTTTGTGAAAAATGCCGTTTAGGTATAAACAATGAAATTATTTTTGACCAAGATTCCTGCCCTAAGTGCGGCAACAAAAAATTGATTAAAAAAAACGGAATTGAAGTTGGTAATATTTTTCAGCTAAAAACAAAATATTCCAAATCGTTCAACCTTGTTTATCAGGATAAAAAAGGGGACAATAATCTTGTGCAAATGGGCTGTTATGGCATTGGTCCATCGCGCATAGTTGGCGCTTTGGTAGAAGTTTTTCATGATAATAAGGGCATTCTTTGGCCTGATGCGGTTGCGCCGTTTCAATATCATTTGATAAATTTGTCAAAAAGCAATAGCGTAGAAAAACAGGCGGAGTATATTTATCAGAGATTATTGTCAAAAGGCGAAGAGGTGCTATTTGACGATAGGGATAACGTGAGTTTTGGTGAAAAATTGAAAGACGCCGATTTGATCGGCGTACCTTGTAGATTAGTGATATCGGACAAGACAGATGGACGAATTGAAGTGAAAAAAAGAAATGAAAAGTATGCGAAGTTGGCTGGTATTGATGATTGGTTGAGTATAAATTGATTAGATATGCCACTTTGTTTAAATAAAATATGGAAATATAGAATTTATTTATGTTTAAAAAATTTTTTCCAAAATTAATTCGCGATATAGGAATTGACCTAGGCACGACAAATACCTTGATTTACATTAAGGACAGAGGGATTGTTATCAATGAGCCGTCCGTCGTGGCTATTAATACAAGGAATGATCAGATCATAGCCGTTGGAGATGACGCTAAAAAAATGGTTGGCAAGACTCCGAGTCATATTATCGCGGTCAAGCCTTTGGTAGATGGAGTGATCTCGGATTTCGAGGTTACTGAAAAAATGCTGAAATATTTCATGAATAAAATTTTAAGTGATAAGTTCGGCTTGTTCGGCGTCAAGCCAAGAGTAGTGATTGGTATTCCCCTAGACGTGACTGAAGTTGAGAGAAAAGCTGTTGAAGATACAGCGCTTGGAGCAGGGGCAAGAGAAGTCTTTTTAGTTGAAGAGCCTATGGCGGCTGCGATTGGAGCGAGGATGCCGGTGCAAGACTCAACTGGAAATTTGATTGTTGATATTGGCGGCGGTACAACCCAAATAGCAGTTATTTCACTTTCCGGAGTTGTAACATGGAAATCTATCCGTGTTGCAGGAGACGTTTTGGATAAGAATATTGCCCAATACATCAGGGAAAAATTTAATTTATTGATTGGCGATATTACAGCGGAGCAGATAAAAATAAAAATTAGTTCTGTTTTTCCCAGTGAGAAGACATTAGAGATGCCGGTCAGCGGACGCGATTTGGTAAATGGCCTGCCGAGAGAAATTATTATTTCCGACGTTGAAGTAAGAGACGCTATTTCCAGATCCGTAAAAACAATAGTTGCGAGCATTAAAAACGTGATTGAATCTACTCCGCCTGAATTAGTGGCTGATATTTACAGACGTGGAGTAGTGCTTTCTGGAGGAGGAGCGTTACTCAAGGGTCTTGATACTTTGGTGCGCCAGGAAACCAAAATTCCTGTAACAATCATTGACGATCCCTTGACTTCAGTAGTTAGAGGAGCCGGGCTCATACTTGAGGACATTGTGGGATTGGAAGATGTGCTCATACCTTCAGCCAGATAGGCTGTTGTTTGATGTAAAAAATACTTTTTTAACAAATAACAATCTTATGCGAAAGATAAGCATCACCAATTGGAGTATTGCGGTAGTAATGATTGTCCTCCTATTTTTAATCGCTCACTATTTTGGTTTTTCAGGATTGACTGAAAAATATGTGGTGGATCTTTTTAGCCCGGTTGAGAGATTTTTGATATTCGCGTCAGGCAGTTTGTCTGACTGGTTCGGCTTTTATTTGGTAAAAGATGATTTGCAGACTGCAAATGACGAACTGAATAAAAAAGTAATCGGATTGGCGAGAAAAACGATTGGATATAAAATTTTAGAGGAGGAAAATAAAGCGCTGAAGGAAAAGATAAATTTTATTGACGATTACAAATATAATTATATAACCGCCAGAGTATTGGGCAGGAGTCTAAATTATGAAATTAATGATATTTTGATTGACAAGGGTCTTGAAGACGGCATTGAAGACGGACTGGCGGTGGTATATTCCGAAGGGGTTATAATCGGCAAGACGGTGGATACAAGTGTAAATTTGTCTCACATAAGGCTGTTGTATGACAATAGAAGCAATTTGGCCGCGATTGTAGCTGGGATAGGATCAAATTTAGGCTTGGCGCACGGAGAACGTAATATGAATATTAAAATAGATATGTTGCCGAAAGACGCTAAAATTGAGATAGGCGACATGGTTGGCACATCAGGGCTGGAACGCGATATTCCAGAGGGCCTTTTAATCGGTGAGATTGTCAAAATAACGAATGAAGATGAAAAATTATGGCAAGAGGCAATTGTTCGGCCGTTTGTTGATTATGACGAGGTAAGACTCGTGACCGTGATTTTGCCAGAAAGCGCAGATTGACGGATTTAGGACTTTCGCGTTTGGATGCAGATTGAGGCAAAACCGAGCAACGAGCGAATAGTAAGCGAAAAGCGCAGATTTTAATGAAAAAATGCGCCAAACGCGGAAGTCCTAGGATTATAATTAAAGTGTAGGTCATTGCTATGCAATGCCCGTTTAATCTTTTTAATCAAAAAGCTTAAACTATGTTGAGATTCTTAATGGTTTTAATTTTTGGGATCGCAATATTAGCGGTTCAAACAGCCCTTTTGCCTGTGATAAGCGGCGGTATGGCAAGCGCTATTAATTTGCCGCTTATTTTTTTTATTTTTGCGTCTGTTTTTTCATCAAGACAGTCAGTTTTAGCCCTGGCTGCTGTTTTGGGGTTATTGATTGATATTTCAGCCAGTACTTTTTTTGGTTTTTTTATCTTAATTTTTATGGCAGAATTTTTAATTTTGAAATTTTTTCAGAATAACGTTTTGCGGAACAAAAATTTGTTCTCATTTTTAGCTTTAAACTGGCTTGGAATTTTTATATGGAAGGTTGTATATATTTTTCTTTTTTATGGCTGGCTTAAATTTCAAGTTTTTAATTTTAGCGAAGTGATTGATTGGAGATATTTGTTGTACGGCTTTTATGGATTTATTTGTCATACGTTGATAATATTAATTTTGTATGTGCTTCTGCCAGGATTTAAAAGAAGGCTGAATGATGATATTGTGAATTAAAGAGTTTCGTGTTTGGCCATATTTTTGCGTCAAAAGTTGTGGCGCAAAACGCAGTAATATTCACAATATGACTTATTTTGATGGCGCGCGTGGTTAAACTATGCGACACTATTTTAATATTTATGCTAAACATAAAAAAACAAGACAATCCGTTTGTAATAAAGGGAAAAGTCGGCAGTGTCAAAAATTTTTGTCTGATGAAAAGAGAGGGCGATAGTTTTTTTGTTAGCGGATTCAACGAACAACTAAGATCAGGCATAGAGGATAAAAAAATATTTATAGCTTTCTGGGCGATCATTTTTTTTATGTTAATTATTGTGATGCGCTTATTCTGGCTGCAGGTGGTTGCGGGCGACAAATATGATTTTGTAGCAGAAGGTAATCGTATTAGGGTGAGCACGGTTTTGGCGGAGCGCGGTATTATTTATGATAGGTTTAATCGACCCATGGTGGAAAATATACCAAGCACAGCTCTTTATTTTATCCCAGCTGATTTGCCAGACAAAAGAGACGTGCGAAAAGAGCTGGCGCTTACATTAGCTCAAATTATACATTTGGACGAAAATGAGATTCTTGGTTTATTTGAGAAAAGCAATATTGCGCAATATGGACCGGAATTGATTAAAAAAAATTTAGAGCATGAAGAGGTTGTACTATTAAATGTTTTTGATGATAAGTTGCCAAGCGTGAAACTTGTGTCAGAAACAAGGAGGAGTTATTTGGAAAAGAGCGGCTTGGCTCATGTGCTTGGATATATTGGCAAGATTAACGAACAGGAGATTGATATCCACAAGGATGATGGTTATAACATTAATTCGGTTATTGGCAAGGATGGTATAGAATTTTTTTATGAAAGCGCGTTAAAGGGGAAAGACGGCAAGCAGGAGATGGAGGTTGATGCATTTGGCAAAACGAAGAAGATATTGAATGAAGTCAAGGCAATTTCAGGCAGCAATGTATTTTTATCCATTGATTTTGATTTGCAACAAAAATTGACGGAAAATCTGGCAGTAGCCATAAAAAATTCTGGGACAAAAGCAGGCGGAGTCGCAATAGCGCTTGATCCTCAATCGGGAGAAATTCTGGCCATGGTGAGTTTGCCGGATTTTGACAATAATTTTTTTAGCGCTGGAATCAGTCAACAAGCTTACGACAATTATCTTGTAAATCAAAGTAGGCCATTGTTTAACCGGGCTATCTCCGGCATTTATCCGCCAGGATCAACTTTCAAGCCAATCGTAGCTATCGCCGCTTTGGAGGAAGGGCTAATAAACGAAGACAAGACGTTTTTATCGACAGGGGGCGTAGCTGTTAAAAGTTGGTTTTTTCCTGATTGGAAATATGGCGGACATGGACGTGTCAATGTAGTGCGCGCGATAGCCGAATCAGTCAATACTTTTTTTTATTACATTGGCGGAGGCTATAGTGATTTTGATGGTTTGGGAGTAGATAGAATTACAGCTTACGCCAAAGAGTTCAATCTTGGAAGTTCCCTGGGCATTGATTTGCCGGGCGAGGCAAAAGGTTTTTTGCCGAGCAAAGAGTGGAAAAAAGAAGAAAAGGGGGAGGATTGGTATATTGGAGATACTTATCATTTGTCTATCGGCCAAGGTGATATTTTAGTTACACCATTGCAAATTGCAAACTATATTTGTGCTATTGCCAATGGCGGAACACTTTATCGGCCGCACTTGATAAAAGGCATTAGAAGAAGAAACGCGGAGAATGCAACTGATGATATTGATGATTACGCGATACGCAAAAATTTTATTAGAAATGAGAATATTGAGATTGTTAAAAAAGGATTGCGCCAGGCGGTTGTCAGCGGTTCTGCGAAATCCCTTAATAGTTTGCCTGTACAAGTGGCAGGTAAAACAGGCACCGCGCAGGTTGGCGGCGGTCAAAACAGCCACGCATGGTTCGTCGGTTTTGCTCCTTATCAATCACCAAGAATTGTTGTATTGATCCTGATTGAAAATGGAGGAGAGGGTAGCAGTGTGGCTGCATCTGTTTTTGGCGAAGTTGTTGAGTGGTATTTTAATTAACAAAATTCAATTAAAAAAATAAAAATTGATGAATTTTTTTGACAGATTAGTTATTTTATTTTAAAATTAGGTTGTGCATAAGTTAAACTAAATAAAAATAAAAATATGTCCAATATGAACAAAAGATTGGTTGAACTAAAGAGTTTAGTTGAAGGAGCGGAAATTTCTTTGCAGCAGGCAAGGCGAATTTTAGATAGTTTATCCGGAGCGCAGGAAGTAAAGGAAACAGTTACTCAATCCCAAGTCAAGGGAACGATAACGCAAAGCGGAGAAGGTCAGATAATAGAAGGTTTTTTTGACGGTCAAAATATGATAGGTCCTGATGGTAAACGATATTCAGTTCCAGCCAATTACGCTTCCAAATCAAAGATGATTGAAGGCGACGGTCTAAAACTTACTATCACCGCGGACGGTTCGTTTGTTTACAAACAAATAGACCCATTGGAAAGAGACCGCCTTACTGGCAAGCTTGCGATTGACGAAGAGACTGGCGATTATAGAGTTTTGATAAATGGCAAATCATATAAAGTATTAACGGCTTCAATTACTTATTTTAAAGGAGAAGTTGGCGATAGTGTGGCAATTCTTGTGCCGAAGGGCAGAGAATCAAGCTGGGCGGCCGTGGAAAACATATTTAGAATAAGCGAAGCTGAACAAGATGCAAAAGAAAGTGTTGATTTATCAAAGAAATCAACTGGCAAAGATTTAAGCGCTGAAGACTCATTAGAAGAATTAAAGCAACCCGCGGAAAAAGCTTCTCAAGACGATTTCTTGGTTGAAGAGAAACGCAACGAATTTTTATTGCCGGAGAACGAAATAAAAGCTGGACCAGCTACCGATTATCAGTCAGCAGAGCAAGCACATGGCAAGGCGGCTCCCAATGGTTTTTTACATGGTGATGCGTCAACGATTATTATAGATCGGACCAGAAATGTCTTTGGCGCCGATCCATCGGGCGCGGCGCGGCAAGATACTTTGGCAGCCGGGCAGACGAGCCCAAAATCAGATATTTTAAACCATTCAAATGATAATCAGAGGCTGGAGGAATTATAGATTCTGAATTTTTATTGTCATCCCTCCCCATTGTCGGGAGGGATTTGATTTTGTGCCGGCAATGGATTAAAATATATCTTGACAGCCGGAATAATATTTTTTAATTTTTTATGCCGTCAATTTACCGAAAATATAGGCCAAAGACTTTCACCGAAATGGTTGGCCAAAATCATATAAAATTGACTCTTCAGAGCGAGCTTGAGCATAACAGTTTTGTGCATGCTTATCTTTTTTGCGGGCCGAGAGGGCTTGGTAAAACAACGGCCGCGCGACTTTTTGCAAAGGCAGTTAATTGCGAAAACAGAAAAGATGGCGAATCAGAACCATGCAATAAATGCCAAAGTTGCCTTGAGATTATGGATGCCAGAGCGTTTGATTTGTTGGAGATTGACGCTGCTTCCCATACTGGCGTTGATAATGTAAGGGAGAATATCATTGATAACGTTCGTTTTACGCCGCATAGGGCCAAGTATAAAGTATTTATTATTGATGAAGTCCATATGCTTTCCATATCGGCATTTAATGCGCTTTTGAAAACTTTGGAAGAGCCGCCTGTTTATGCTATTTTTATTTTATGCACGACTGAAATTCACAAGGTTCCTGAAACTATTATTTCGCGCTGTCAGAGATTTGATTTTAAAAAAGTGCCGGCCGTTGATATGATTAAACGCCTGAATAGAATCAGTGATAATGAAGGAATGAAAATCGATGATGAGATATACAACGTGATCGCCCACAAATCAGAAGGCTGTATGAGAGACGCTGAAGGCATGCTCGGCCAGGTTTTTGCCCTTGGCGGGAACAAGATTACAAAAGAGCAGGCGGCTTTGGTTATACCAATGTCTGAAATTAAGTTGATACTTGAATTGGTTGATTTAGTTGCGCACAATAATTTGAGTGTTTCTCTTGACCTCATAAATAAATTAGTGGATGAGGGGATTAATCTGTCTGCATTTAATAAAGAGCTGGTGGAATTTTTACGCAAACTTTTGCTGATTAAAGTTGGCGCTCACAAGATCGATATTTTTGATTTTGACAGCCAGACTGGAAAACAAGTCAATATGATTATTGATTTAATAGATGAGAATAAATTGCTTGGGATGATAGAAGAATTTTTATCAGCCGGATATGATTTAAGATCGGCCAGTATCGCACAGCTGCCGTTTGAATTGGCATTAGTGAAAATCTGTAGATTTACAGACGTAAGCAGGAATGCCCTAATGAATGAAACTCCAAGATTGCGCAACACGAGGATAAAAATTGAAAATCCAATTTATTCGTCTAATTTTTCACATTTAGATGTGAGGGCAAAAAAAACCTTAAGTGAAACAAAAATGGCGAGGCAACCGTTAATTATTAAAAAAAAGGAAGAGAAAGTAGTTGATTTTGAGAAAGTTAAGAAAGAGTGGGTTGCAATCGTAAGGGCCAGTCATAAGAAAAGCTGCGATTTGATGTTTATCAATGAGAAAATGGTTTGGCCGATCAGAATAGACGGCAACGCGCTTGAGATTGGTTTTAAGTATGATTTACACAGGAGCCGGTTTGATACCAACAGCAACAAAAAAGTTCTTGAAGACGCAATTAGAGAAATTATTGGAGAAGTTATAGAGATTAAATCAAGAACACTCAAGCCAAGCGAACTCGCAAATGTTGAAATGTTCATAGCTAGCGAAGATGCTAAAAATATGAAGTTAAACAACGTTAAGGCGACTGATGAAAATATTTTAGAGCATATTTTGGATTCTTTCGGCGGAGAACTAATTGATAAAGAATAATAAAAGCGATTTGCGAATATTTAATAATTCGTGTCCGTGAAGTTTATTGTGCTAGTGTCATTATTCGGGGATCGTCTAATGGTAGGACTCCAGGTTCTGGTCCTGGCAATCGGGGTTCGAATCCCTGTCCCCGAGCCAGATGACACGCTATAAGTATTTGTAGCGTGTTTTCTGTTTGCGTGGCGTTCTAAAAGTGCCTTAAAACCGTCTTTTGCTACATAATTAGCTAACTTTCTGTCTTCAAAAATGAGTTCGGTAAATACCTGTGTAGTGATCTCTCTCTTTTCAGTATCAAGAGCGTGTTTATAGTATAGGTTAGCCCTTTTTACCAGTTCGGAAAAAGTTACCACATATTTCAGCATTTCACTCGCTCCCTCTTGGTGAGCGACAGTTTTTTCATCAACATTAGCCAGTTCGTTTTTTAATCTTATTTCATCTTGGTTAATTTCTTCTGGCGACATTGTATTGTTTCTCAACAAAGTAATTTTGTTTTTGGTTAAAAAATTTAAGTCATCATAAATTCGTTTTCTCTGCTTATTCAAATCATCTAACTCTTTTTGTCTATTATCATTGATATTATCCAGCCCGATTTTAGCCCGTTCATTGATTTCTTTTAATTCATCTTTGCTAAAATGAATTTGCCCAAGCAGTCCTTCAATCGCTTGGTCAATATCGGTTTCATTCAGATTTTTGTCAGGATTATTACAGCCCTCAATACACCTGACTCGGTAATAGTTAATCCCCTTTTGGGTGTAGGGAGAATAACCTCTTTTACAACCACAACGAATGAGGCCTCTGTAAATATAAAACCCTTTGTCAATATAGTGGATACTAACATTTCTTGATTTTAATACTTCTTGGACTTTGTTGAATAAAATAACATCAATAAGGGGTTGATTATAGCAACCGTCTCTAAATTTTGTAGGGTCTTTTTGATCCAGTTTTAATTTGCCGATAAAAAATGGGTTTTTGAGTATATTTTCAACCGTCTTGTTATTAACAGGGCGAGATGTTTTCGGAATATCGCTTAATTCCACACCGTTTAATATCTCTTTTTGAGTTCTCTTTTTTCGGGAGGGTTTAGTGGTTAGACCTTTTTGATTTGCCCAATTCGCAAGTTGCGCCAAACTCCACTCGCCGGTGGCGTATTGTTCAAACAACCTTTTAACTATCGGGGCGCGGTCTGGATCAATGGGTTTATTGTCAGACCCTTTATCAAGATAGCCAATTGGCGCTGGGTAAACACATTTACCCTCGCTTCTTAATTTTTCAAAAGTATTTTTGACTTTCTCGCTAATAACTTCCGAGTAATGCTGGGAAAACATACTATCAATGTCCATATGCAAAGCACCAGAGCTGGATTTGTCATAGTTAGCCTGCACAAATTTAATATCAATCCCCATTTCTATTAAATTTTTAACAACAACCCCATCGCGATTATTTCTACTAATTCTGTCCCAGCACAAACAAATTACACCCTTGAACTCACCACTTATCAGCTTTTGAACTAAAATTTGAAATTTTGGCCTTTCAATGCGATATGTGACCATACCATCTTTATTAATAGCTATATTTTCTTTTTGCTTAAAAGCAGAATGCTTCTCCTCTATAATGCCATTTTTACAAAATCCATTCAGGGTGTAATCAGCTATATCAAGCTGGTAGCCGATAGCAAAATTAAGGGATTGATTTCTTTGGTAATCAATAGAATTTTTTTGGTTTTCTGCGTCGTCAGTGCTTTTTCTGGCATAGACAAGATATTTGTCGCTGTATTTATTTTTTGGATTTAGTATTCTCATATTTTTGTTTATTCTTAAAAATCAAAAGGACGGTCTGGCTTACCCGATTACACTACCAAGAAGGTATTTCGTCGGCAGACCGCCCTATATGAGCGACGAATGAAAAACTTCTTGGTCATATCGTGTAATTTGGGTAAGCACTTATATTATAGCATAAATTATTATTTTGAACAATTCATTGTATTCATTTATCTCTGCTCCAATGGCTTTTCTCCCTAATTCTTTAGCAACCTTTAAGAAAGTGCCGCTCCCGGCAAAGGGATCAACTACTAATTCGCCGGGTTTAGTTAAAATATCTATCAACGGAGACATACCGCTTTCGCTTTGTTGCCACTTATGGCTTGATTTTTCTCTTTCGCCAGATACTAAAACACCATAAGCCGGATAACGCATCTTCTTTCTGCCTCTTTGGTAAATTTTTTATTTAATTGTTCATAAAAATCATATTTCATTTCCATAATTATCCCAATTCTTTATTTTCTTCCGTGCAAATAATTCAATCCGCCGACCAGAAGTATAAAGTTTATCAATTAGATTTCTAAAGTATTCTGGCTTTTCAGAATGTTTGGTTCTTTCAATACTTATTACACTATCATACAATTTTTTCTCATCCGGCAAGCAACTATGTTTTGTTGCCACCAATAAAAATTCGTGTCGGACTGAATTATAATAGCCAAAATTGTGTTTTACTTTATCCCACACAAATGAAGTTTTATACTTAAAACCCCAACTATTTATTATCTTAAAAGCATCTTCCAAAACTGGGGAAGTTACCCATAAAAACAACACAGCATTTTCTTCTGTAATATCTTTAACTGGTAGAGCACAAATTTCTTCTATGGCCATTGTCGGATAATGCCTTTCAGCGTGTCCATATTCATCAAGCCCGCTATTACCATAACTCCACGGCGGATCGGCATATATAATTCTGTATTTCTTTTCTGGTAATTCAGGGGTTTCCGTTGGTTGAGGTCGTTTTAATTGTCTGGCTAATCTGACAACTCCCATCGTGGTCAATTCTTGGTTGCTGGCTTTAACTTCCTGAATATGCTTCTCAAATTCTTTTTCGGGTAGGGAGGCGATGGCTTCATAACGCTCGTGATGCTGGATGCCGAGTTGTTTGAGAGACAACTTCTTCCCATCGTGGGACGAAGTTAAATCACTTCTGTTTCCTTGTTTTATCGGTAATTCTCTGCTTAATTCACCAATTCTCCGCTCGGCGCGCAACTTAATGTCCGCCGCATTATTCTGTACCTCCAATCCGTCTTTGGCTTGCTGGTAATAAGCACGCACCGCTTCGGCTCGGTCTCGGATGTCTTTAAGCACATCAATCCTCGTGCATTGAGCCACAGCCAATTTGGCTTTTTCCCAATTATTTAAAATGATTAGTTGGTTAATCATAAAATATGCTACCTGATACTACTGGCAAGACATTGTTTTTTTGAGGGGGGATTATCTCACCGTTT
>PEXX01000053.1 GCA_002778965.1 Candidatus Kuenenbacteria bacterium CG08_land_8_20_14_0_20_37_23
CAGTTATGCGACGTCGCGAAGCGAAGCGAGCGACGAGCAGAACTGCGGGGACCGCGGCGCATTATGCGGACGAGCGAGCGAAGCGAACGATGTCCGCATAACTGGTCTATATCTAAACTTTTTGATTAATAATGCGTTAAAATTGTGTGTTATCTAAACTTTATGGTATGCTATCCGTATGGCTAATCTCATTGATATTATAATTCAGGAATTAAAACTGCGCAACTATAACTCATTGGATATGACTAAAATTATATCCAAAATTCGGCGTTGATTTTTAAAACAACAGATGATATTATAAAAACAATTAATAATTACCCGCTGGCGACAAACTCGCGACCACCGGTGGCTAATGGCAAAAGAGTTGATGACCAGTCATCAGCGAGCGGCTGACGGCTGTTTATAGATTTAATTTTATGGGCAGATATGATTTTGAAAAAATAGAAAAAAAATGGCAAAAATACTGGGCTGACCATAATACTTTTGATGTGCATGAAAATCAATCAAAAAATAAATATTATTGTCTGGATATGTTCCCCTATCCTTCATCTGCCGGGCTTCATGTCGGTCATCCAGAAGGCTATACTGCCACAGATATTGTGGCGCGCTATAGGCGCATGAGATACAATGAAAATGTTCTTCACCCCATTGGTTTTGATGCTTTTGGTTTGCCCGCGGAGAATTATGCCATTAAAATTAACCGCAACCCAAAAGAAATAACGCAAGAAAATATAGACAATTTTACCAAACAGCTGAAATCACTTGGTTTTAGTTATGACTGGAGTCGCATTGTGAATACTTCCGATCCCAGTTATTACAAATGGACACAGTGGATGTTTCGTGAACTTTATCAAAAGGGGCTTGCCTATAAGAAAAAAGCGCCTGTCAACTGGTGCGAATCCTGTAAAACAGTACTTGCGCGCGAACAGGTCGTTGATGGTAAATGTGAGCGCTGTAAAAATGAAGTCATCCAAAAAGAACTCTCGCAGTGGTTTTTTAAAATCACAGATTATGCTGATGAATTGCTTGCGAATTTGGACAAACTGGATTGGCCCGAACCCATCAAAGAAATTCAGCGTAATTGGATCGGCAGATCGGAAGGTGTTTTAATTAAATTTAAAATTTCTCCGTCTGCCACCAGCTTAGCATCAGGCAAATTATTGGCAGACAATTCAAAATTGCCAAATGAATCCCAATTTTTAAATTCTAACGATCAAGTATATTTGGAAATTTTTACCACTCGTCCAGACACATTGTTTGGCGCCACATTTATGGTGATCGCACCTGAACACAAACTCATAAACAAAATGGGAGAAGCCATAAACAATAAACAGGAAATCGATGAATATATTAGAGAAGCGAGTAAGAAAAATGAGCTTGAGCGTACTGACTTGAATAAAGAAAAAACAGGCGTAGAGCTCAATGGTCTTGAGGCTATCAACCCCGTCAACAATAAAAAAATTCCCATTTTTATAGCGGATTATGTCATGATGAATTATGGCACTGGCGCTATCATGGCAGTACCAGCGCATGACAAAAGGGATTTTGAATTTGCTAAAAAATATAAACTGCCAATCATAGAAGTTGTGCGGCAAATTACTGAGCAAACCAACAATAATCAAAATATAATTCCCAAACAAATTCCAAATTATGAATTTCAAATTCCAAGCTCAACTTATAGTTGTTTTTCAGACGAGGGTATTTCCATAAATTCCGGTGAGTTTAACGGCCTAATAACGCAGGAATTCAAAGAAAAAATTATTAGATGGCTTGAGGGGGAAAAAATAGGTCAAAAAGCAGTCAATTATAAACTGCGCGACTGGCTAGTTTCCCGCCAGCGCTACTGGGGAGCTCCTATACCTATTATCTATTGCGAAAAATGCGGAGAGATTCTTGTTCCAGAGAAAGATCTGCCGATCAAACTCCCAAATGACGTTGATTTTCGCCCAACTGGAGAATCACCACTTACTAGATCAAAAAAATTTCATGCTGTTAAATGTCCCAGATGCGGAGCCACCCATGGTGTCCGACGTGAACCAGACACAATGGACACATTTGTCTGTTCATCTTGGTATTTTCTGCGTTATGTTGATCCTCATAACTACAAAAAACCATTCAGCAGAAAAAAAGTCAAATACTGGCTGCCTGTTGATCTTTATGTCGGCGGAGCCGAACATGCGGTCCTTCATTTAATGTATGCTAGATTCTTCATCAAGGTTTTGCGCGATGCGGGCTATCTGGACTTTGACGAGCCATTTGCAAAACTGCGCAATCAAGGTATGATTTTGGCCGAAGACGGGCGCAAAATGAGTAAATCTCTTGGCAACGTAATTAATCCGGATGATATTATCGCACTTTATGGCGCAGATACTTTTCGTTTGTATGAAATGTTTATGGGCCCGTTAGAAGATGCAAAGCCATGGTCAACTAAAAGCATTATTGGCATCCGCAGATTTTTAGAAAAAATATGGAAATTACAAACAAAATGCAATAAACAATTAACAAAAAACAAGGATAGCAGCTTGGAACGCTTACTGCACAAAACAATAAAAAAAATTACCGAGGACATTGAGGCTATGAAATTTAACACAGCAATTTCGCAGATGATGATACTTGCCAATAAAATGGAAAAACAGGAGAGAGTTTCAATTATTGATTACCAATTGCTAATTACTATTCTCTCTCCTTTTGCTCCGCATATTGCAGAAGAAATCTGGTCAAAGCTTGGAAATAAAAATTCTATCGCTCAAGAAAATTGGCCGGTTTATAACCAAAATTTAATTGAAGAAAGAGAGATAGAACTCGCCATACAAATCAATGGAAAAGTCCGCGACAAGATCACAGTTCAGACAGATATTGCGGAAGATGGCGCCATACAAAAGGCCCTTGAATCTGTTAAAATAAAAAATTGGCTGACTGGGAAAGATCCTAAAAAAGTAATTTATATTAAAGGTAAACTTATTAGTTTTGTTGTTTAAGTTTTATAGAGCAAAATATCATTTACCAACTAAATTCTACTTATGTCTCCATTCCATAGTGCATTAAAACAACTGACTAAAGCCGCCGCGCTGATGAATTTAGATGATGCCATTTTTGAAAAATTAAAAAAGCCGGATACAATTTTACAGGTTTCATTGCCAGTCAAGATGGATAATGGCACGACCAAGGTCTTTGAGGGCTACCGGGTGCAGTATAACAATGCCCGCGGTCCATACAAAGGCGGTCTGCGCTATCATCCTAAAACAAATTTGAACGAGATCAAGGCCTTGGCTTTTTGGATGGTAATCAAATGCTCTGTAGTTGGTATTCCAATGGGCGGAGCTAAGGGTGGCATTACTGTTGATCCAAAAAAATTAAGCAGCCGCGAGCTTGAAGAGCTCACTCGTGTTTTTACCAAAAAAATAGCAGCTTTTATCGGTCCGGACAAAGATATCCCGGCGCCGGATGTTTATACCAATCCGCGGATTATGAGCTGGATTGTGGATGAATACTCAAATATTGTCGGGCACAATGCGCCTGCTGTTGTTACCGGCAAACCTATCGAGCTTGGAGGTTCAGCCGGCAGAATCGAGGCTACCGGCCTCGGCGGTTTTTATATCATACAGGAATTAGTGCATAAGATTAAAATGAGCAAAAAAAATATCACTGTCGCCGTTCAAGGATTTGGCAACGTTGGTTATTATATTGCTGAATTATTGTATAAGGCCGGTTATAAAATAGTAGCTCTGTCTGATTCGCAAGGAGGCATTTACAACAAAAACGGACTTGACATGAACCCTGTTAACATCATGAAAACAAAAGAAAATGAAGGTAAAATTTCGGGTTGTTATTGTATTGGTACAGTTTGCGACTGTGAAAACTTCAAACAAATTACAAATGAGCAATTGTTGCAATTAGATGTTGATTTTCTTGTTCCAGCCGCCCTTGAAGAAGCCCTCAATGGAAAAAATGCCGGCAAAGTAAAAGCCAAAATTATCGTTGAAATGGCCAATGGCGGCGTTACTCCAGAGGCGGAGAAAAAACTTTTGCAAAAAAATAAACTCATTATGCCAGACGTCTTATCCAATGCCGGAGGTGTCACAGTTTCATATTTTGAATGGGTGCAAAATCTGCAAAATTATTATTGGACGCTTGAGGATGTCAACACTAAACTCAAAAAAATTATGCTTGATTCATTTAATCAGGTCTGGAATATTAAAGAAAAATACAGGACCGATATGCGCACTGCCTCTTTTATTTCAGCTTTGGCGAGAATCCAAGAAGCAATGAGATTGAGATGACTATTTTAACTGGCAATTCAATGAAAATTTGTATAAAACAAGATGGCTACTCCGTAATTCAAAATAATAAATTAAAATTCGCTTAATAAAAAAAATTTCGTCAAATAGTAAAAGCCTCTTATAAATTATATTTGCAAGTTTAAAGCGAGCTGACGGCTCGCTTTTTTAATTGGCAAATAATTATTTTAAGCCGACAACTATTTAACCATGCTGACTTTTAAATTTCTAACTTCAAAATCGCTTTTGGCTAAAATGGAAATAATTTTAATTTCGGCTTTAGCCAGATGGTTGATCATTGATAATTCACTGTTAATAATTTTATCAGCTCCGGCAATCTGCAACTTGATAATTTCATTTTGTCCAATCCTGTTGTCTTTTTTCCATAAGCGAATATTGGCAATGAGTTCTTGAACAATGATAAAGTCTTGCTCGGCTTGAGAGTTTATTTTTTTATCATCCGCAATCGGCCAATTTTCTATGAGCAGCATTTTACCAGCTCCAAAGGATTCATAGATTTTTTCAGTCACAAACGGAGTGAAAGGATGGAGCAATTTTAGAAGATTCACATAGACGTGATGAGCTAGATTGTGAGTATTTTGATCGTTTTGCAATTTGGCGATTTCTATGTACCAATCAGCCAAGGCGTGCCAAGCAAAATCATATAGCTTTTCACCGGCATGAGAAAAATGATAATTGTCTATATCCCCGGTTGCTTCTGCGATTAAGCTATTGAACTTGCTCATAATCCACTTATCAGCCAGAGTCTTGGTTTCAAATTCATTCTCTTCCTTGAAGTTATTTTTTTCAGAATTAAATTCAATAAATCTTCCGATATTCCATAATTTATTTGAGAAATTGCGGAAACTGACTATTTTTTGTTCTGATAAGCGCAATGGGTTACCCGGAGTGTTGCCAATGATAAGACTTAAGCGCAAAGCGTCAGTGCCATATTTTCCTGATACTGCAATTGGTTCAATGCATGTTTCCGGCTTGGATTTGCTCATTTTTTTACCGTGCCTATCACAAACCATGCCGTGCAAATAAACTGTTTTAAATGGAATTTGATTAATGGCGTGAAGAGTCATCATGATCATGCGCGCCACCCAGAAAAAAATAATGTCATGCATTGTTTCCATAACTGACGTTGGATGAAAATTTTTCAGATCAGGGCTTTCTTCCACCCATTCTTCCAGTCTGCCGTATTTTTGATAGTCTTTTTTATTTAAAAGAGTTGACCAGGTCCAAAGAGCGGAAGAAAACCATGTGTCAAGCGTATCTTCATCCTGTATCCAGCCATCACGCTTGGGCGCTTCAAGGCCGACATAAATTTCATCATCATTTTTTTTGCCTCTATACCAAACAGGTACTCTGTGGCCAAACCAAATCTGTCGCGAGATACACCAATCATGCAAATTTTCCATCCATTGATAATATATTTTTTTGAAACGTTCTGGCACAATATCAATTGTGCCAGATTCAACAGCCCATTTAGAAATTTCTTTTAAAGTCGCGCGTTCTTTGCCAAATTTTTTGATAAGGTCTTTGTTTTTCAATTTAAATTCCTTATCAACAGCCACAAACCACTGCCAAGACGGCAATGGCTCAATCGGAGTCTGGCAGCGATAGCAAATAGACAAATTGTGCTGATAATTTTCATCAATATGATCAATTAGTCCCATAATCGTCATATCTTTAACAATAGCCTCGCGGGCTTCAAGCGTTTTCATGCCAGCATATTTACCGCAATTTTCCATCATTAATCCATCCTCGTCAATAATTTGCTTGCCTGGAATATTATTTTTTTTAGCCATTTCAGCATCAACAAAACTGTGAGACGGGGTGACTTTGACCGCGCCTGAACCAAAATTTTTATCAACCGCGTTGTCGGCAATGACAGTAATTTCAAATTTTCCCAAAACGCCAAGGATCTGATATTTTTTACCCACCATATTCTTGTATCTCTTGTCTGATGGATGAACGGCGACCGCTGTATCACCCAGCTTTGTTTCGGGCCTGGTGGTTGCCAAAATAAATGGCCCATATTTAATCCAATACAGTTTAGTTTTTTGCTCAACGTGCTCAACTTCGTCGTCGGCCAGTGTTGAGTGACAGCGAGGACACCAATTTACTATTCTCTCACCACGGTAAATAAGGCCATCATCATACATTTTTTTGAACTGCATGTGGACAGCATGCGATAGCTCAGGGCTCATGGTATAATTTTCACGAGACCAGTCGCAGGATGCTCCCATCTTTCTAGTTTGGTTTTCAATAGTTGATTTACTTTGAGAAACATATTCTTGGACTCTCCGCAAAAATTTTTCCCTCCCAATCTTATGACGGCTTGTGCCTTCTTTTTTTAACAATTTTTCAACTACATTCTGTGTTGCGATGGCCGCGTGATCAACTCCTGGCAGCCAAAGAGTCCTGTCTCCCCGCATGCGATGATAACGCGCCATAATATCTTGTAAAGCAATGCCGAGAGTATGTCCGACATGAAGCTGGCCTGTAGCATTAGGCGGCGGCATAGAGATAGTAAAAATTGGAACATCGTCTGGCAAGTCTAAATTATCCGGATTAAAATATCCGGATTTTTCCCATTTTCCATAAATCTCATCTTCATATTCTTTTGGCGTATAGGCTTTCGGTAAAGACATAAATTCATGTTATCTCATTGTTTTCAATTTCACAAACTATTTTTTACTGTCAGCCTTATTTAAAAAAAGAAAGGCTATTCCAGCGACTATCATCATGTCGGCCAAATTGAACACAGGCCAGATTCTTAAATCAATAAAATCTATCACTCCACCAATATTAATTCTATCCATCAAATTACTAAATGCTCCAAGTAAAATTAAAAGTAAGCTAAAGATTTTTAACTTATTCCCAGCCGCCCATGATCTGATTAGCCAACTCATTAAAAATAGTAGCGCAAAAATTATTAAAATAAAAAAAATAGTTTTTAAACTCGCCGCCAATGGAATACCGAAAACTATGCCTTTATTTATGATTGGCTCAATAAAAAAACATCGCTCGTTTGAGATGTCTCTTGTGAATAGATACTTGGTTAATCTATCTAATATGAAAAAAACGATAACAATTAATCCAAGTAGCCATCTATTTCTTAAAAATTTCATGCTATTTTGAGAAACTCTTTTTACATACTACGCAAGATGATGAAGTCGGCCTTGCTTTTATTCGTTGTTCTTCAATTGGCTTATGACAATATTTGCATATGCCATAAGTTCCGTTAGCTATTCTTTTCAACGCGCCTTCCACATCTTTTAGTTCGGCTTCAAGTAAACTTTTCAATGATACATTATTGTTAAAGCTTGCCACTTCCGATGCGTTTTCTCCGCTCTTGTCTCCAAAGTCTGGGAAGGTTGTTGCATAGCTTGTCATATTCTTTTTGCCAGCTCCCAAAATAACAGTAAAATTGGCCAGTTCTTCCTTCAGCCTGACTTCCTCTTTTAGTAGTTCCGTCTTTGTCTCTTGCATTAATCTTTTGTTCAATTTCATATTCAAACAATTTTATAATCATATCAATTATAGCAATAAACACGTAAAAGATCAAGCTTAAAAGTTTTTTGTATTAAAAAGGGGCGTTGTACGCCCCTTTAAAATTGTTTAATGACGACAAACGCCCCAATCCCTAATGGGACTTGGGACGTACCGTTATCTGGATTTTATCTTGATAAAATTCAAATGACGGTACGCAGCCAAGATTTACCTTCGTTAGGGACTAATGCTTTTTGGGCCGAATTTCAAAAAGCGGTTTTTAATCTTCTTACCATTCTCCTGGTGATAACTCCATAGAGCAATAATTGATCACATGAAGAAATACCTTTTTATTTTTATTTTATTTTTGGATTGGCTCTCGTGCTCCACGAGCCTTTATGAAGAACAGTTAAGAATGATTGTCAAAATTTTGTTTTTATTTTTGTTTATTTAGCCCTTTTCCATCACTTCTCTTGTCTTTCACAAGCTAATAACTGTTATTTATAGCCAGTTCAAGATATTCTATATAGAAGTATAGCATAGTTTTTAGCTTGTGTCAAAGAAAAAATAGCTATTTTTCTTGTAAATTATAGCTAATAAAATTTTTATCCACAAGCCGTATGTCTAAAAAATTTTTTCCAGTTTTTTTCTGTGGAAAAATCACATTAACGTTAACATATAAAAAACAACAGTTGCTAGATATTCAAACTCACCTCGCCATGTATATATAATTTATCTGACAACACGTTGTTGGTAAACAGTCCAATGCCAAGAGAATTCGTCCACTGACTGTCAATAATTCTAAAATCAAAAGACATATCATAACTTATTCCGTTCTTGGATTCTGTTGAGAAAAAAGACTGCAAAACCATTTCCAGAAGTTTGTGATTGTTTCCTGCGGAAATAATATTTTCATTATTCAAATAATTAAATTCAAAATCATTTTTTTTAATAGTCCTCAAATTTTTATAATCGCTATTTTCTTCAAAAACGAAATCTTTCACGTCGGCTACAAGCTCTTTGCCAATGGTTTTATCAGGAAGCACTATTTCTTTAGAGGACGGGTATTTAAAGGCTAGATAGTTCTGAATGAATGTTTCAATAGAGTAAAGTAATGCCTCGTCATTATTGCTTGCGCTTTTTTCCAATACCAACGTATAATAATAATTGCCTATCGCGAGAGCGTCAGCAAGACTTGTGATGATATTTTTAGGTTGTACAACTAAAATAGCCGGCTGATCAAAAAATGTATACAACTCGCTTAATCTGACTTTATATTTTGCTTCTAAATATTTTTCCAAATATTCCCAGCTATTATCGCTTTGATTGGCTAACCCTGCCTTAAGTATGTCAATGAGCGTGGACAAATTAAATTTATTGATGACTATCGCATTATTGAGCGGCGCCAGCTCTTGCACATTCGCGTCATCTTTGTTATCCAACTCGTCTGCCGAAGATAACGGGACTTCAATGTCAAAAAATATTTTATTGTGCATGAGATTAATTTTCCAATAGATATTTTCTTCACGAAAGACAGCTTTACTATTTTTCATCAGTTCATAATTGATTGATTCTTTACTTAAAAAATTTTTTACGTATTCATTCTTGAAATAACCATAAATAAAATTATTATTATCACGCGCAAAATCATGGCTTTCTATTTTTATGTCTTGCGCGTGCGTTTCGCTGAGAACGTTTAGCGCATAAAGCGACAGAGAAAATATGGCCGTATTTTTATCAATTATTGAAAAATATAAATTATGCAATGGCAGGGTTTCCAGTTCGCGGACATCATTTAATGATTTTACGAGCCATGCTTTTTCAGAACGATATCCATTTTTTTCTGACGGTATCTCAATGAGCGCGGCTTTTTCTATTTTTTCTTTGGCCTGCCAGAGCTCTCGAGGGAAATCGTTGTCTATCAAAAATTTTTCTAAAACAGTTTCCGTCGCGTTTCCTTTGTTTAAAAAATTCTTTAAATTCTTGCCGGACAAATTTATTTCCAGAAAAAAAATCGCATTTTTGGGGGAATAATCAATGAGCGTTTTGTGGTTGCTTTTTTTATTACACAAAACAAAAAAAGCAATTGCAACAATTGATACTGAAAATAACGCAAAGAAAAATAGAATTATTATTTTTTTCTTACGATCTTTGTCCACATATATTAGTTCAGCGGATCATATTAGTGGATATTAACAGATTTAAAATTAATGGTCAAAAATATCTTGAACAAAATCCAGATTATTGATAAGATAAAGGCAATTATCAATTGGAAAATCATTATGGAACTAAAAACGGAGATAAAACCCAAAGCTCTTGTTGAATTCAGTGTTTCCGTTTTGCCAGCGGAATATAATAAATATCTGAAAAAGGCCGCGGAAAAAATTTCACGCGATATTAAAATAGCAGGCTTTCGACCTGGCAAAGCCCCTTACAACATTATCAAGGCAAGGGTTGGCGAGGGCGAAATAATGAATGAAGCCCTGAAAGAAATCATTACGCATACATTTATTGAAGCAGTTGAGCAAGAGAAAATTGACACAATTGGCCAGCCTGAAATTAATGTTAGGAAAATGGCCCCGGGCGAGAATCTTGAGTATACTGCAACCGTTACAATTCTTCCATGTGTAACACTACCAGAATTAACCGACATCGAAATTGAAAAAAAAGACATCGGGATAGAATATAAAGAAATCAAGCATACTCTAGATTATTTGGCCCGTTCGCGCGCTAAAGAAATTTTAAAAAACAGAGCGGCCGATGACAAAGACTTAGTTAAGCTTGACTATAATATTTCAATTGCTGGCGTTCAACAGGATGGCGGCCAGCAAAAAAATTTTTCAGTATATCTTGGAGAAAAACATATGGTGCCAGGCTTTGAAGAAAATATTATTGGCCTCAAAGCTGGGGACAAAAAACGATTTAAAGCTATTTTCCCAAAAAATTATTTTCAAAAAAACTTTGCCGGCAAGGAGTGCCAGTTTGACATAAAAATAAAACAAGTCTTTCAACTTGACATACCTGATATTAACGACGAATTTGCCAAGGCCATTGGTGATTTTAAGAATTTAGATGAACTCAAAAAACAGATTGAGGATAATATAAAACAAGAAAAACTTGCCAAGCAAGAACGCAAGTTGGAAAATGATATGTTCGATAAGCTGATTGGAAAAACTGAATTTGGCGAAATTTCGGATAAACTTATAGAAAATGAAATTAATATGATGATCAATGAGATAAAATCAGACTTAGAGATTAAAGGGCTCCAATTTAACACATGGCTTGGTAATATGGAAAAGAAAGAAGAAGACTTAAAAAAGGATTTCCGGCCCAAGGCAATACGCCGGATTAAAAGTGCGCTTATTATAAGAGAAGTTGCCAAAAAAGAAAAAATAGAAGCTAACGATAATGATATTAAAGAGGAAATAAAAAAACTTGAAGATTTATATCACGATAACATAGAAACTTTAGATCGCTTAAAATCTCACGAATACTACGACTACATAGTCAATAGCCTTACCAATAAAAAAGTCGTTGACTATCTTAAAAGTAAAATTACTCAAAAATAACAATATGTATATTGGCTCTCATATTTCAGCTGCTGGCGGCGTTTGGAACGCTCCCAAAAATTCCGCTGACATTGGCGGTGAAATTTTTCAGTTTTTTTCACGCAGTCCTCGAGGCGGTAAAGCTCCTGAACTGATGCCGCAAATCATTACGGAATTTAAAACGAATATGGGGAAATATTGCCAGAAAGAGTGTTATATCCACGCGCCATACTATATTAACCTCGCTTCGTCTGATGGTAAAATTTATCACAGCTCAATTTCCGTCCTTCGTGAAGAATTAGAGCGCGGCTCAAAGCTCGGAGTTAAGTATTTGATTACTCATTTAGGTTCAGCAAAAGACATGGGCAAACAGGCGGCCTGCAAAAAAGCTGCTGAAGGAATTGATAAAGTGCTTTCCGACTACAATGGCACCACAAAATTTTTAATGGAGATGTCAGCTGGATCAGGTATGATTATCGGCGATACATTTGAGGATATTAAAGCAATCATCAGTAATTTAAAATCGCTAATCCGAAACTCCCTTGGAATTTGTTTTGACACAGCCCATGCTTTTGAATCTGGCTATGATTTGCGTGATAAGTTAGCCGTTAAAAAAACCCTTGGCCAATTTGATAAAATTATTGGACTCCGAAAGTTAAAGTTGATCCATCTCAATGACTCTAAAACAGATTTCGGTTCTAAGCGTGACCGCCATGAAGATATTGGCCAAGGGAAAATAGGCATAGCTGGTTTTCAAGCTCTTTTGTCCGACAAGCGCTTGAAAAATATCAATCTTATTCTTGAGACGCCATCGCAAGAACTTGATAGAAAAAATATAAATATAATTAAAAAATTAAGGCAAGAGATATATTATAGAAAATATGAAATTTAATCCATTAGAAAAGAGTCTTTTGTTTTGGCTTGATTTTTTTTAAAGCAACATCAATCTTCCCATACTCGCCGTCATACCCCGGACTTATAACCACCATTCCCTCACGTACCAATTGAATCGCTTTTATCATATCATCTTCAACCGCGCCTTTTAGTTTCTCCAAATCAAAATCTAAAAGCACATTGAATTCATTTTTCCCAATCTTAATTATTTTTTCGTAAATTTGATCAACGGCTTTTGCATTTTTGCCAACTTCTAAAACATTGCCAATAATTTCTCGTAGAGGAATTATTTTTTTAAATGGTATCCTCTGGGCAAAATCATCACTCTCTTTTCTTTGAGCCAGCTCAAATACCCGGTGATGCACGCCGATGGTTAATTCGCGTTTGCACTTGGGGCAGATATTCTTGTTTTTTATTGCCTCTTGGGGGTGCATAACTATTTTACAAGCTTGATGTCCATCAAAATGGTATTTGCCTTCTTCTGGAAAAAATTCAATTGTATATTTTAATGCTAGATTTTCTCCTTTACCCTGATGGCTTAGACAATCATAAATATCATCATAACTTATTTTATCTCCAGAAAACACATTGGCCTCGCGCCCCAAGTTATCAGGGGAATGGGCATCTGAATTTGAAATAATCGTTCTGGAATCTATTTCTGGTATCAGCCAGTTCATCGCTGGGTCGGACGACAGACCGGTTTCAACGGCAAAAATTTTATCCGCGACTTCGCCGAAGCATTCCTCAAAACTATCAAACCCGGATTTTGAGCCAAACAGCGCGAACCAGGGAGTCCAGCAATGCGCCGGCACTACTATTATTTTGGGATCTATTTTTAAAAGCAATTTAACCAAATCCTCCGCGTCAATCCCGAGTATGGGCCGGCCATCTGATTTTAAATTAAACTTTTTACCAAGTTGGTTATTAATTTCCGCCACTGCCTCAAGATTGGGGGCGAAAATCACCAAATGTATCCGTCTGGTTTTATTATGTCTTTTATAAATACACGCTAATTCTGTAGTTAGAATGAATTTGGTTAATTTTGAATTTTGGATTTTGAATTTTGGATTTATTTTGGATTTAGAATTTTGAATTTTGGATTTTAAGAAATATAATCCCCCATCTTTTGTTTCAATCAGTTTCTCTTTCAATTCTTTAAACCAAGCCGGATGCGTAAAATCTGCTGTGGTCACCAGATCAATGCCCTTTTTTTGGCACCATAAATCAATATGTTCTAAGTCCATATTTTTGGACGTAGCCCGGGAATATTTGGAATGAATATGAAAGTCAGCGATGTAGAGTGACATGCTATCTATAAATATTATGATCACCAATGTGAATTAAATGGATTGCTTTTAAATAATTTCAATCTAAAATTAAATCCCTCCTTGATATAAGGAGGTAATTTTTTGAAAGAACGTAGGAAGCCTTTGGTATAAGTGATTTTCATATATCACATTAAATTTTTTCAGCTTCGCGCATTAAATCATCAAATTTTTTATCTCCTAATTCCATGATAGCCTCTTTGTCAATAGCATTATCAAAGGCTCGGATTGCGTTTAAAACACGATTTTCAATTGCTTTATTATATTTGACGGTTGGGGATAGGTCTGACAATAATCATGTCATCAAGAATAGTAGCCACTATTCTCTGTAAATTAACATTTTTAATTAGTTCTTCGTCATTAGACATAATTTTTAAGTTTATTTTTTGATGATTTAAGTATACCATGCTTTAAAATTTACTCCAAACTCACGACTTCAATTTTATTCAAATCCGCGTTAGTTATTCCCAAAGCCAGTTTTTGAAACAGCCCCATCAGATTCGCCCAAGTAACCTCCCATTTTTTGCCGTTAAAATCCACGTACCAAATCCGTCCTTTATCTTCCACTTGCAACAGTAATTTTCCTTTTAATCTATTGCCGATTGAGGATGTCCAAGCTTCATTATTTTGTGGAATACCGCTTAAATCTTTATTGGTAATGCCCAGAGCGAACTTCTGAAATAGCGGCAAAGCATTGGCAAAAGTTACTTCAAATTTTTGGCTGTCATCCGGATTCACATACCAAATCCGACCCCTGTCCTCAACTTGAAGAAGCAATTTGCCTTTGAGACGGCTGGATAATTTGGTATCAATATTTGCCGCCGGTTTTTGTTCTTTTACAGTATCGTCGCGAATCTCATCTCCGGGAATAAACAAACCCAAGGAATCAAGAGCGCTTAAATCAATTTCATCTAATAAATAAGCAACCCTTGAGTAATTATTATTTACGCCAGAATTATATGCATAACTGGAACCATTCATCCAACTTTTAATTTTGTCTATTGATAATATGTAACCTATAGTATTTAATTTTGCGACTTTGGCTGCAGATGGTATCCCAATAAAATTACCATTTTCTAAGTAAGCTCCTCCACCAGAGTTTCCATGTTCTACTATTGCGTTCGTTTTCAAATAATTACCCTCAATACCGCTAAAGCTTCCATCTGTAAAAGTTATATTATCTCCAAAATCAGGCGGATAACCATATAAGGTTAATTTATCACCTAACCTTAAACTACTACTATTGCCTTTTGTAATGTCAATATATGTAAAAATTTTATTATTTGGATTTCTTAATTTCAAAATAGCTATATCTTCATCATTTGATACATTATAAATATCCGCCACCTAACTGGCATTAAAGTATGGTTTGCTACCATAATTATCAATAAAACCAACATAACAACCAGCGGTGTCGCTAATAACATGTTTATTCGTTAATATTAAACCAGACGAATTAATAACCGTGCCAGAACCTATCTTTTTTGAATATTTTGTTACAGGACACTCTAATTTGACGGAGGACTTTATAATTGAATCTTGATTTGTTATTTTTGAATTTTGTGTCGGAATTTGATAATCTGGTTTGTATGCCGATTCACAATATTGCGATGTGGCTGGCGATGCAGTTTCAACAGAAGAGCAATCAAAAGTTTTATTGCAACTTCTGGCTTGGATTCCTTGCGGTGAGCAAGTTCCCCAACTGCCGCATTGCCATGTGTCGGCCGAGCAAGCTGGGGCATAGGAACAGGATTGAGTAGTGGCCGGTGATGGTGTTCCGCCTTCACAGTTGGAATTTTTACTACAAATTCGTGTTTGATTACCGTTTGAAGAGCAACTTGTCCAATTTCCACATGACCAACTGTATGAAGTGCATTGTGGAACATAACTGCAAGATTGCGAAGTCGCTGGTGATGAAACTCCGCCTTGGCAGTTTGAGGTTTTGTTACAAGTTCTGGTTTGATTACTACTTGAAGAACATGGCGACCAATCACTACATGACCACGACTCTGATGCGCATAGTGGTGTGCATGGTTGCGAAGTAGATGGTGAAGGATTATCAACATATTCGCAATTATAAGTCATTGAACATGCTCTCGTCTGAGAACCGTCAATAGAACACCCTCCCCAACTTCCGCATTCCCAAGTATCACTCTTGCATAATAATTTATTATAATTATACTCCTCTGATATTTGCTCAGCGGTTAAAGCTATATCATATATTTTTATCTCATCAAGTTGTATTGGTGTTGCAATACGTTCTTCGCTACCACCATAACCAAAAGAAAATTTGCCAGATTGAACATAACTGTATCCAGTTGCATATCCACTTAATACCCCGTCTTTATAAAAATAATATCCATCTTTTCCAAATACAAAAGCAAAATGATACCAATTGTCACTACTACTTATTGGTTTATAACCAATATATTCTATATCAATTCCATTTATATCATTAGGACTACCAGGACTTTCTGGTATGCTTCCATAAAGTTTAACGCCGCAAGAATGTGATCCCGGCGTGCTGTGTATGTGGCGATCACTGCTGGCATTAGTCATATCACCAATTTTTATTCTATATAACAAAGTAAAATTATTATTTTGAGGAAAATTTGGTGTTTCCATGCCATATTTATCACCAACACTGGGCTTACCATATTCATCAAAAATTAAAGCTCCTCCGCTATATCCATTATTTATCCAATGAGGACGGTAAATTTGGGCATTGTAATTACCCATTAGATCAGATACCATTCCAGCATTTATATCACTTTCATTATTAAAATCCCAATATGCGATTGGTTTAGGTATATTCGCGGCCTTAACATTTTTAGTAAAATTTATTGGAACTAACCCAAAAATAAAAATCAAGATTAATAGAATTGTAAGTTGTTTTTTCATAAATTTTATTATTAATAATTTTAAATTATTTATAGCTCATTATCTTTTACTATTTCAACAGTATTTTTGCTTCTTACATTATAACAATGGATATTTTTTCCCCTCGCAATATTTGCCATTCTCTTTTTAAATTCATTGTATTCAGCCAATTTTTTATTTTTTTGAATATCCACCGTATTACTCAAATTACCGTATGGATTACCAAAATAAACTGCCGTTATTTCTCCTATTTTATGATAATTATTATTTTCAGAGTCTTCCAAAAATCTATATTCATTTTCATGCTCCCACATTTCTAATTTTCTAGTAAAAATTTCTTTGACTATACTAACTGTATCATAATTATCGCCAGAAAAAATATCGGCAATATTTTTTTTATACCTGACTTTTTTAACCTCATCTTCTCTTACCTCAACTTCAACCGCCACACCTTTAAATCCGCCAGCATAATATCCCCACATAATCGGATTTTCAAAACCCTTCACACCAGAAAATGAACAAATTTTGTATTTATTCTTTAAACTATAAATGGCGTCTATTCCACTTTTTATAATCTCATCATTTTCTCCATAATAACTAAAAACACCTTCCATGGGGTCATTCAACTCCCAAAAACTTGAACACCAAAATTTTCCAGTTTCCAAGATTTCTCGTAATCGGCAATGGTCTATTTCGCTAGTTAATTTTCTAAACCTATAAATTTTCATTGAAATAGAATTCATAATTTATCTTATACCTTCATCCTACCACAAATCACCCTAAAAAAGCAATCAAAAAACGGCCTTCCGCCGGCTGGCAACCCATGGCGGCACGGCTGATTTTTAGCTTATTAAAACTCTTGTGGATAATTTAAACTTGACAAGTTTTAATAAAGCATGCTATTCTTTGTTTAGAAGCACGCAATAATAACTTTTGAGACGCTATGGTGTTCCCTTGGAGTATCCGAGACTTAAGCCATGGATAAACGCCTCATAAGACGTTGCTTCCAAATAAATTCCTCAATTTTTGTAAAATTGGGGTTTTTATTTTTGATATTTATTAACCCAATAATCTTTAAAAAGTTCTTTGCCATCATTTAAAATATTATTCTTTAAAATTTGACCGCATTCTTCACCCAATGTTTTCTTTTCTAACCACCAAGCCAAAGCGCCGACAATCCAATCGGCAATTTGAATATTAGCATTCTTTTTAGAATCAAGCATTTCAATTTGGATAATAGCGCCTTTAGGTAATTGCGGCAATAAATTAGAAACGATAATTTCTTTAAATTTTGATCGTTTAATGCCTTTCAAGTGGCGTTCGTCGCAAAATACTCTAAACTCCAAATCATTGATCGGTAAATACATTTCTAATGTTTCGGCAATAATGTTTGTGTACAACAAACCGCTTTGCAATTTGTCTTTTTTAACATAATCGGCTGGTATATTTTTACGCGAGAGGTAAGAATAATTAATTCTGACATCCAAATCGGCGATGAATTTTAATGTCCTTAAACGCAGATTTTCCTTAATTTTCACTTCAGAAAATTTTATCTCTGGCTGATGTCTTAATTTTTTGGGAAATTTTTCTCTTTGCCAACCGCGAAATTGTTTTTCTGTGCGGCGTGGATCACCCACAATAAAAGATCCGATTACAAAAAATTCTTCATCGTTGTGTTTGGTAAATTGTCCGCTTTCGTCTAAAAATATGTAAGCCATAAATTAATTTTTATTTATTTCAATTCCTTCACTCTCTTTAACGTTTTTCTCCTCTCTGCCACAACTTTTATTTGTTGTTTACTTTACAAACTCCACCTTTAACTGACATTTAAAAACATCCGCTACTTTTTGCAAAGTATCGGTGGTAAAATTTTGCTGTCCAGTTTCCATGCGCGCCACATTGCTTTGTTTGGTTTTTAAACGGCGCGCCAATTCTGTTTGCGACATTTTCTGTTGTTGGCGCAATTGCAATATTTGATAAGCAATTTCCAATTGCTTGCCATATTCGTCGTAATATTTTTTCACCGCTTGATTTTTCAACTGCCGATTCAAATATTCCTGAAAATCAACGGCTTTCTTGTTTTTTTTAATTATTCTTGTTCTATTCATATAATTTTTGGTTATTGATGGCATCAAAATAATTATTCTCTGCTTTTTTAATTTCCGCTATCGGTGTTTTGTCTGTCTTTTTTAAAAAAGCGTAGAGCAAAATAATCGTCTTTTTTATAAACATCACATAGAAAATTCTATGCCTTTGACGACCAAAATCCACCCACAACTCCCTAATTTTACCTTTTATATGTCTGCTGTATGGTTCGTCCAAATAACCCTGATGCTGGCGTAAAAATTCAATGTATTTCAAAACTTTGGCTTTTGCTTTTAGATCTAAATTTTCCACATAATCAAATACCGCTGATTTGCTACTTTGGCTATTTTGGTAAAATTTAACCTGATATTCTTTCTCATTTTCATTATATATCATATAAGATATGATGTCAAATATTATTTAATTTTTATCCCCTCTGCCTCAACTTCGCATTCATTTCAATCCAAAAAAGGCCTTTTGCCAGCTGGCAACCCCTTGCGGCGCTGCTGATTTTTAGCTTATTAAAATCCTTG
>PEXX01000009.1:0-4151 GCA_002778965.1 Candidatus Kuenenbacteria bacterium CG08_land_8_20_14_0_20_37_23
GCTTGACATTTTCATTTATAGAGAATATAATATAATGTTTAACAATTAAGCTTGTAATTTAGACTAAAGCCGAAGCCCTTTTAAAATAAAGGAATAGGGAATCAGGAGGTAGAGATGAACGAAGTAACTAAACGCGGTTCGGGGCATTATAACAAAGGTCAAATTCGTTCTGCTTATGCCCGCGTTCAGGAGCAATACAATGATTTTGCATTGCGGGAAACCAGTAAACCCTGGTGGGATGCTTTTTTAGCGGAGTTACAAAATGGTGATCTTATACTTGATTTAGGGTGTGGAAGCGGTATCCCGGCTTGCTATCTTTCATCGAAGGGAATGCGAGTAATTGGAACCGATATTTCTCCGGAAATGATTTCACTTGCAAAAAAGCAAGTCCCAGGCGTACCATTCATATGCGCCGACATGGAAATGCCGTGGCCCGAGAATACTTTCGATGGAATATGTGCTTTTTTCTCGCTTTTACATTTGCCAAAAAAGAAGACCGTGCGTCTGTTGTATAAAATTTACAAGTGGATGAAGCCCGGCGGCGTGTTTGTTATAACAGTCGTTGAGGGCACAAAGGAAGGTTTGTGTGAGAATTTTATGGGAGAGGGCGTTGCTATTTATTTATCTTATTATACGAAAGAAGAGTTGATATCTTCTTTAAGTACAATTGGCTTTGTGGTAACAGCAGCACGAGATCTGCATATTAGGACCGAAAATTTTGAGGAAACAGAGATTTTCCTTTTAACCAGAAAACCAACTGATTAAAATAATATTTGAATAGGCGCGCCTGTGGCGCGCCTTTAATTTTTGTTAGGGATGAAAATGTGGTGAGTCCAGAGATTTGTCAACATTCCTTGACATTTTTTGGTTATATGCTATAATAAAGATGGGCCGGTAGGGTGAAATCGGCTACCCGTCCTCTCCCATTGCGATGGGGAAAAGCTCCTTTAATCTAAAAGAAAGCGAGAGAATCCTTGTATTTATATCTGCTTCCGTTTCCAGTAAGAATTCATTAATTAAGGCAGAAAGGAGGGAATCTATTTATGATAGCAAAGTCACTTTTACCAAAAGTCAGTCAAAATATAGGCACTGTTGTTGTGAGAGATTTCAAAGAGAAAGGATATGAGCAATATATTACCGTGTGGAAAATGGTGTCAACTCTATTTTCCACCTATTTTTTCGTAATTAGGGAAATTTAAAAAATAGAGTTGACCCCATTTTCTCCTTTTAAAAAATAGAGTTGACACCATTTCCGCAAACATAGCCTTCCGCAAAGAGCTTTTCGCACGATACGCAAAGGCAGGGGTATAGCTCTAGAAAAAAGGTGTCAGGAAGAAAAAAGGTGTCAGGGACCCTTTTTCCTAATTTCAGGAGAAAGAAAGGAGGAAACAAGATGTTTAAAGTTGGTGATCAAGTAAGGTCCTGTGCAGGAGAAGTACATACTGTGATTGATGTCAGAATATGGGATCCTCTAGAAAGTTTAACTGGTATACCCTCGCCTGTGAGGGAAGTTATGAGTGAAGAATTCAAAAAAATACCCGGGATGAAAACATTTCTAGAAGAAGTTGCTAGAACTCCCATGGAGAGCAAACTCGTTCTTATCGGGGATGCAGAACAAGAAATTTGCATCAAGGATCCCAACGGTGGACAAGTGTGGCTCAAGGCATCTCACTTCGAATTGGTTTCTTAGTGAGAATGATTAAGTCGCTAGTGCAGCCTAGCGACTTTCTTTTTGTGTGGGAAAAAAGGTGTCAGGGACCTTTTTATGGTAAAATATAGATAGAATAAGAGACTTATAATTATGAAAGAAAAAATTAAAACGTTCTTAAAAAAGGGAAAAAAGTAGAATAAATTTACTTCAGGGTAAACATTTAAAGAATGAATTATGATTAACTTTGAGGAATTTAAAAAATTGATTTAAGGATTGGGTCTTGGGCAAAGCATTTATCCCACTAGTAGAGCAAAGTTCACTATGGGGCGAGAAGGAGAATTAGCGAAATAAAGGGCGGGTAAAAATAAAAAATATTTTTATGGGAGAAAAACAAATTCAAATTAAGGCCGAAGACGATGATTCGAGAGGGACTTTCTAAATGGGGTAAACCAAAATTTAGAGTAAAGTTAAGCCCCGAAGGAGAAATTTCGCTTCCCTACGGGGTGAAGGAAATTTAATATATGAGGAAAAATCAATCGAGGGAGAAAATTGTTTTGGTTGGGGCGTTGAAAGATAGACGGGATCTTGAGATTCTTTTCAAGGAGAAATGGTATCGAATTCCGGTGATTTATGCGCCAAAGCGACAATTTAATTATTTGGCTTTTTATCAGCCAGTTTCATTTGACCGAAAGGGAAAGCAGATTCAATATTTTGCCCGGGTTTTGGGCTATCAAATTATTAAAAGGAAGAATTTATTGCCAGCTGAGTTAAACCATCCTCGGGCTGAGGATGATTATTTTCAGGTTAGAATTGGGAAGATGAAAAAATTAGCTTTGCCCATCCGTAATATCAGGCCCCGGCGCATCTCTTTTGGTTTCACCACTTTAAGTCATCTATTGGAATCAAAAGATATTTTACAACTTTATAATGTTCCGCCCACTGAAGAAATTGTTGAGAATGGTTTAAAACAATTCGGCATCCAAGCCATAGCCCAGCATTATCTTTCCGTTGACAAGAAAAGGTTTTGTCTTGATTTTGCGATATTTTGCCAAAAAGGTAAAATTGCCATTGAGTGCGACAACAAAAAAGCCCATTCAAGTCCACGTCAACAAAAGAAAGACAAAATAAAAGATAATTTTTTGAAAGGACATGGCTGGAAGGTGATCCGTTTGAAAGAATCGGCTGTTCTTTCTAACTTAAAAGGTTGCCTTTTAAGAATCCAAAAAACAATTCAAAAACTCGGCGGCCCCCTCGATAATTAAGGAGAATGGGACATTTCTTAATTTTAAGAAAATGAAAAAAATGGATATTCTATGTCAATTTTAGTTGTGGATCAGCTCTGGTTTTCCTGGCGTGTTCCCAATATTTCTCTAGGGAATAATGGATAATCAAACATAGGTATCGACTCAAAGAAAAAATCAGGGTTGACACCTATTTCAAACTAACGGGGTTGATTATTAGCAATTAGTAATTTACAATAAAAGAAGATGACTTCTTCAGAGCTTCGAAAAGGTTTTTTGGATTTTTTTGAGAAAAGAGGACACAAAATAGTGCCTTCGAGTTCAATTTTGCCAACCGACCCCAGTGTTTTGTTTACTACTGCCGGGATGCAGCAGTTTAAACCCTACTATCTGGGACAAACTTCTCCCTATGGACCGAATACTGCCTCCTGCCAGAAATGCATCCGAACTTCCGACATTGATGAAGTTGGGGACAAGAGTCATTTAACCTTTCTGGAGATGCTTGGCAATTTTTCTTTTGGCGGCTACTTTAAAAAAGAAGCGATAAGATTAGCCTTTGAATTTCTTTTTGAAGAATTAAAACTATCAAAAGATGAGGCAATTTTTACCGTTTTTGAGGGTGATAAAGATGTGTCGGTCGATAAAGAGTCTATTTTAATTTTGAAAGAAATAGGGGTGCCGAAGGGTAAAATAAAAAAATGTTCAAGAAAGGACAATTTTTGGGGACCGACCGGTCAAGAAGGACCCTGCGGTCCGACCGCCGAAATTCATTTTGGAAATATTGAAGTTTGGAATTTGGTTTTTAATGAGTATTATCAGGATAGAAACAAAAAATTGACTTTATTGCCGCAAAAAGGGGTAGATACCGGAATGGGATTGGAAAGATTGGCCATGATTTGTCAAGAAAAATCTTCGGCATTTGAAACAGATTTATTTGAGTCAATTATCAAAGAGATTGAGAAAAAAGCTGCCAAACCTTATACCTTAAACCCCGAATCCTACCGCATCATTGCCGATCACAGCAAATCTGTAGTTTTCATAGCTTCGGAAGGAATTTTCCCTTCCAATATTGAAAAGGGATATGTTTTAAGAAAAATATTAAGAAGGGCGATCAGACAGGGAAAATTTCTTCAGCTTCCCAAAAACTTTTTAATTCCCTTAGTCGAAGTTGTAATTGATATTTATAAGGAAGTCTATCCCGAACTAAAATCCCGTCAAGCCGATATAATGACCGTAATTCAGAAAGAAGAAGAAAAATT
>PEXX01000009.1:4188-4893 GCA_002778965.1 Candidatus Kuenenbacteria bacterium CG08_land_8_20_14_0_20_37_23
GAAGAAGAAAAATTCGGAAAGACCTTAGAAAAAGGATTAAAAGAGTTTGGAAAAATTAAACCGATAAGAGGCGTTATAGGGGGCGAAGATGCTTTCCACCTTTATGATACCCATAGCGTTCCTTTGGAGCTTACCGAAGAATTAGCCAGAGAAAAGGGCCTGAAGGTAGATAAGCAAGGGTTTGAAGAATTTTTTAAAAAACATCGAGAAATTTCCAGAGCCGGAGTAGAAAAGAAATTTGGCGGAGTGGGGAAAGAGGCTACCTATGAAGCGGCAAAATTTCATACGGCCACCCATTTACTTCACGCTGCCTTAAGAGAAATTTTAGGAACCCATGTCAAACAAATGGGCTCTGATATTACTTTCAAGAGATTAAGATTTGATTTTTCCCATTCCCAAAAAATGACGAAAGAGGAAATCAAAAAAGTTGAAGATTTGGTTAATCAGAAAATTAAAGAAGATTTGTCGGTAAAAAAGGAAGAGATGTTTTTAAAAGATGCTTTACAATCAGGAGCATTGGCTTTTTTCAAAGAAAAATATCCGGAAAGGGTCTCAGTTTATATAATAGATAGCTTTTCAAAAGAAATTTGCGCCGGGCCTCACGCGAAAAGAACCGGAGAACTCGGTCATTTTAAAATTACTAAAGAAGAGTCAGCTGGTTCGGGAATAAGAAGAATAAGAGCGATATTAGAGTGACGCTCGGCA
>PEXX01000026.1 GCA_002778965.1 Candidatus Kuenenbacteria bacterium CG08_land_8_20_14_0_20_37_23
TATGATAACAGATGCTGTCCATAGTTGTAAAAAATTAACTGGTTAGCTTTCCTTAACCTACTGGTTCAGTATATCCAGGACTAATCAAAAATTATTTTGATTTTATGTATTTTTATATTATCACTTATCTTTTATTCTTTCCAGTTCGGTAATCCCACCTGCCCCCACCAAAAAAATCCCCAGAGTTAGCAGAGATTTTTTTGGTTGCGCCTAGTGGACAAAGTTAGAGCTAAGATTAAAGAACATAATGGATATATTTATGTGCCTACAGTGTCAGATTTAGTTTATTGATTGAATGCTAGGGTATTATTATTCTAGAATCCATAGTTTCCCCGGTATCTTTATATTCTTCATTTAAACTTATATAATTAACCCTCTGCAAGCCCATTGCTTCTAATTTTAAGCTTTTATATAGATATTCTAGGAAGGGGACATCACTATCCTCGTAAAAATATATACACCTTTCAATTCTTTTTTCTAGTAAGTCTGAATGAATCGCAAAAGGTTTTAATTTTTCGTCGTTTTCTGTCCAGTGAGTAACCAATATACTCAGATAATCTATTAATTTTTCTTTTGCTAAAATATTTCCGCTTTTGACTAATCGTATTAACTCCGAGCATATTTCATCTCGGTGCCAATAATCTTCATTGCCGATTATTCCAAAAAAAGTGTACAGTTTGTCTCTATGGAAGTTAATCACCTTGTCTACCTCGCCCTGGTTTGAATATTCGTTTTTTGGTCTGTAGTGTTTTATCTTTTTGGGGAAACGGCACTTGCTTTGAGACTCTATATCTAATTGGCTTACAACTACTCGCCAATCAACCTCACCATCCTCATCTTTAACATATCTTATAAAATATGATAATAGACTGGGGTTGTTTTGTCCTATAAAACCGCTAGTTATTATTGCGGGATTTTTCTCTTGGATAAGTTTTTTGAGTTCATCTATCGCTTGCTCAAAACTAAATTTTTTCTCTCTGCCAATTTTTACCCCATCTCGCCACCTTACTCGCCACCTAGTTTGCCATTCCTGGGGTAGCGAGCCTATTATTTTTGACCAGTCTATTGCTTCTTCAGTCCTTATATTACGTAGCAAATATAAATATAATCCTTTATCTACTGATTTTATCCATGTGCTGTTAAAGGTTTCTGGTTTCTCTGCCTCTAATATTATTCTTAATTGTTCTATGGCCGACTGGTAATCCCAATCTCTATCTTTTTCACTAGCCAGCCACTTATTCCGTAGTTCAATAGGCAACGAATCAACCAATATTTCCCAGCCAATTTGGCCATCAGCAGATCTCACATGGTCTTTAAAGAAAGTATATTCCCTATTGCACTCAATCGCTAGCCAGTTTGGTCCAAATGTCTTTGGTTCCCTTTCCCTCAAAACTATGATTATTTTTTCTATAACATCGGGGAGTAACCGTCCTCTCTCTGTTTCTTTATACGTCCATTTATCTCTCCACTCTGGATCGAGAGTCTCAATAATCACTGGCCAATCAGTGTTGCCGTCTGAGTCTAAAAAATGTGTCTTCAGAAAAGAGTACAAACTATCCTCTTCCCCTTCTATCCATCTGGGGCTAAAAGTTTCAGGGTTTTTCTTTCCTAATAATTGTTTTAATTCTACGATTGCCTCATTATTATCTCTAAATTTTTTCTCTTGATAAGTAAAAATGTCTTTTATTTTTAACTTATCAGCGATAAAGCTCCAATCGACATTTCCATCGCTATCCCTTAGAGCTCTTCTAATTAATAAAGATACGGAAGGAAATCTATCACGAATCCACTGTGGGTTTACTTCTCTTGGTTTTTCATTTTCTATAGCTTCCGCAATCTCCAAAAATTTTTCATTATATAAATAAAAAATAATTTCTTTTTGTACATAATTTCTTATAACATCTGACTTGGTAATTATGTCAGGGTTTTCTTGGTAGCCTGCCAATATGGTATCTACCTTATTTCTGCAGAATTTAGTCAACGAACCAGTATTAAAAGATTCAGGCAACTCATCAAGGACTTTGTTTGTTATCTCTTTTTCTAGCTCGCTAAACTCAATGCCAGTTTTTTCTTGTCCTTCTGTTATGAAAGTTGATATTTGCTCTCTACTTATTGGCTTGCCTGGGAAAGGCATACAATTATGGTTATTAATATTTATTATTCTATCATGATCATGGTTTATAATCAAAAATATCCTCTTGTGAAGATATTTTATTTTGCGGATAGTAGATGATGTTAGAACTTATTTTATGAATAATACAGAGTATGTCTATATACCCACTCTACAGTGTCAAAATTAGTTTATTGATTACCCCACCCTGCTACTCACTATCGTTTTATAGTAGCCAGTATTTTAAGCATGAGCATTTCGCATATCGTCTATTATGTGCTGTGGCGGGTCATTGGTGGTTATGTTTTGGCAGATGCTAACTTGGGGTTTTTATACGGACATTTTAGAAAGCAGATTTGAGCCATGGCATATAATGGGTGAGGTATGCGAAGTGCGACGTGGTGATAACGCGCGTCAATTAACGTGAAACACCACCTTGGTTGAATATACAAAGAGGAACAAAAAATATTATTGTTGGTTTATTTAGTCACCTGTTTTATTCCGGATATCCCACACCCCATTCTGATTGTTTACGAAGATCAAGGTTCGGCTAAGTCAACCTTGTCAAAATTATTGAAAAGATTAATTGATCCGTCGGTGATTGAAGTGTCTGAATTCCCCCGAAACACTGCCGAGTTGATCCAAAAACTCTCGCACCATTGGTTTGTTTTCTTTGACAATATATCGCACCTATCCGGGTCAACATCAGATATTTTATGTAAGGCGGTAACGGGAGGCGGTTTTTCCAAACGTGAGCTTTATTCCGATGATGAAGATATTATTTACACTTTCAAGCGATGCGTTGGACTGAATGGTATAAACCTGATCGCCACCAAACCGGATTTATTGGACAGAAGCATTATATTTGAAATGGAGAGAATACCTAAAGACAAAAGAAGATTAGAAAAAAAAATTAAAGAATTTGAAAAGGAATTGCCGGGCATATTGGGTGATATTTTCAATATCATCTCAAAGACAATGCGAATCAAACCTGATGTCAAATTTAATGTCTTGCCCAGGATGGCTGACTTTGCCCTTTGGGGATGCGCCATCGCCCAAGCCATGGGATATTCCCAAGACCAATTCTTAACGGCCTATTATCACAACATTGAAAGCCAAAATAAAGAGGTGGTTTACGGCAGTTTGGAAGCAATGGCGATTATGGAATTTATGAAAGATAGAACAGAATGGGAGGGCACTCCATCGCAATTATTAGAGACGCTGAAAAAGACGGCTGATAATCAAGGCGCCAACACTGATAAAGAAAAAAGCTTCCCCAAGGCGGCTAATGTTTTAAGCAAACGGCTGAACCAATTAAAACCCAATCTGGCGGAATCGGGCATGCAGATTATGAGAAAAGACGGCAGTGGAGCAAAAATCATCTGTCTTAGAAAAGACGCCGAAAATACCATCTTAACCGATCAATCGTCATTATCCCCCCAAGGCAGCAGCCTCACTACTGACGGTACAACGGACGATAGCGTCATAGACGTTGAGTCCTTACCGTTATAAAAATCTCCTAATAATAAAACGAATGACGATAAAAACGGTAAAGACGATATTTTTTCCAGCTTATCTAAAAAGTGTGTCCATTAGCAATTAACTATAAAAATATGAATAAACCAAAAGAAACCACAAAAGGACTAACTGTTAGTCAAAAACAAAAAATATGGGAGTGGAATGAAATAGTAAAATCAGGCAAGTCAATACAATGGTCAAATCTTTCTTCAATCAGCCATAATAAGATGGTGTTCTTGTATTCCCTGTCTGCGGTCAGCCAGTATTCATAATCTTCACCGCCCCAGCATTACCCCACTATGCCGCCCATATCCCAGCTAAACATTTCCAAATTGCCGTCGTCTTTGATGCTAACCTTTAGATAGCCGGAATAATTCTCGTCTTCCTTTCTCTAGATTATAATTTCTTTGATAGTGTCGGTTATATATTCGCATTTTTATTATTTTCATAAATCTTACGACCTTTAGCC
>PEXX01000029.1 GCA_002778965.1 Candidatus Kuenenbacteria bacterium CG08_land_8_20_14_0_20_37_23
CAACAGCTTTATTTATTTTCTCTTTTTGATTAAATTTACTATAAATTTCGTCAAGAATACCAAGCGGAATTTTCTTCACTTGTTTTAAAAACAACCATTGATCGCCAAACGGCCTTAAGTCACCTTCAAGGTCAAGGAAAGCGGTATTGCCATTTTTCCTCAATTCCCCTTGAAGCGGCAAAGCGATAAGGTTGCCAAAGCCCTTACCGCTCAAAGTCTCCTGATTGGGAAAAACCCGGTCGAAACTATCGTCCTTATCAAATTGGTCAACAACTTTTAATTCTCTTAAAATATTTATGACAATATTTCTGCTTTTAAAAGCCGGGTATTTATCATTAAAAAATAACCAGACATGGCCACCATTACCGGATCGCGATCTTTCCAGATAAGACAATAAGCCATATTTTTCGCATTTTTTGACAAAATTCACCGCGGCCTTCTGCCAACTTTCACCATCGAAATCTACTGCTAAAAAATTTGAGGTATTGTCGTTCAGTAGGGGGTAAATACCATAACTTTTATTCCCTCTTAAATGCTGTTCTATATAATAATCATTGGGTAGCGCGTATTTCTGATTTTCACAATCCTTACATTTGCCTCGGCCGATTTTGATACATACGCCGCGCTTCCATTCATTTAAACAAACCGGCGTATAACCACTTTTTGTTTTATCTTTATTTTCCCATCTCGTTGCGAAAACATCGTCCCTGCCCTTGAAAAGATCCTTGAAAATATTGATTTTTTCTTGAGGAGATAAATTCATTTAAATTGAGTCTATGATTTCACCCTTTTTCTTTATTTCTTTATAAGTGTTGATAAAACTTTTTATATAATTTCTTCCAATTATAATTGGTTGTAAGCAAAATAAACCATCCCATATAATTTGATTTTTCCATGGCAATAATACAACATCTTTAAAATACGTTCCGATTCCATTAACTGCTAGATCAAGAGGCGAATCAGTTAAACCTAATACACCATAAACTTTGGACATGTTATTATCTATTTTTAATAAAATAGAATATTTCGCAAAAGACTTAATTAAAATAAAGTCTCCTTTAATAAATCTCTGCCAATTTTCTATAATTGCTAAATTTTCTTTATTAAGCTTATTGGGATTATTGGATATATAACCCTTAAAAATCCGCGGATTTTTATAAAGTAATTTTCTTACTTCAGCTAACGTTCTTTTCTTATTCTTTCCATTATAAAGATTAGCATAGCCCAGAAGGGGAAGATATAGTTTAAAAAATAATCTGGCTTCTTTTTTCGGCAAAACCATAATTTTGGAATTAATTTAGCGTTTTGATTGTAACGCTTATTAAATTTAACACTAACAATAATTAATAAACCAAACTGTATAATCATCTAATAGTTGTGTATTGTTATCTTCTTTGACTGTTTCAAGATTTTCAAGAGGGAGTTCAAATTGTTTCCAATCAGAAAGTCTTCTGACTTGTACGATGATCCCATAAAAATCATCAGGTTCATCTATAAAACTTAGAATTTCAAATTCGTCTGTATAAGAAGGTTGTATCCTTTTTAGCCTTTTGTATTCTTTTTTATCGCCAGGTCCTAAAACATAATTTACACCATCTCAAGCTCTTCCAAAAGAGCTTTTCGGTTTTTATAAGCTTCTTTAAATTCCTTAATTAAAGATCGCACCTTCTCCGGCGCGCCTAATTTTTTCATGCACCTAAGCATTTTACAGGCATCCTGATAGATACCTCTTCCAGTTGCTTGTGATAGCATTTTTCTGATAGCATGCTCATACAAAGCGATCAATTCATCCGGAAAATATTTTTCCAAATACTTTCTATAGGATTCTATAATTTGTATAGCAGGATTTTCTTTTACTAAATTTAGAAGATCGTCCCATCTTTCTTCTCTAATAAATATTTCGGCATAAGTTGAATAATACCCAATACGAGTGCCTTTTAAACTTTTTAATATATTGTCTACTTCCCCTCTCCATTCCTCGGCTAAATAAGTGCTTTTAAGTTTGTCATAATATTCAAATCCTTCTCCCGCAACAAATAGTTTCATCGCGTATTTTCTAACATCGTCTAAATTATTTTCTTTGTTTGCAATCTTATAAAGCCATTCCATCCATTCAACAACTAGACCTGGCCAACCGCGCTTAGTATCTAATTTTATTCCGTCGTTTGCCAATTCCTTGGCCAGCACATATTTTTTATCACCGATGGCTATGTCTATGGCCACCTGTCTCATGGGAGTATATTCAAGATTTTTTTTGATAAATTTTAAGAATTCATCTTTACCCTTAAAGTGTTTTATAATTTTAAATTTAATTTCAACCGCCCTTTCATTATCGTACTTATCAAATGAATTTTCTCGTTTGGATTTTATTTTCAGCATTTCATCTATTTTTGCAAATAGGATTTCAATATCTTTTCCCTTGATCAATCGGGAAGCAATATGAATAAATTCCCACTGCCAATCACTCCAACCTTCATAGTTTTTAGACATAAATTCCGATAAGCAATAATCCAATAAGTTTTTTCTCGTCTGTTCATTTTTTATTAACCCGGTGCACTCGTTTAATTGCTTAAATCCCCATTCAATAATCCCGCCAAAATCTCCATTGGAATCATCAGCATATTGAAGAGCCGGGACGGTTTCCTCGATAACCGTTTGATAAATTAGAGCAGCCTGTTCAATCTGTTTATTATTTAATATCTGGTCCGCTTTTGCTAATAGCTCTTCTATCCCCCTGATCGCTCGTCTTCCACTCCAGTAATCAATGAATCCATGGCGATCCATTCCTGAACGCAATGATTCTTTTATTATTCTTTTATAAATGCTTTTGTTCGATCCGGAGCTATCTTCTGAAATAAAATGCGTTAAAAGCACATTTCTAAATTCTATGTTTTCAAGCGCAAAGTCACGCACAATATCTTTGATCTCGTCATAAGAAGCTTTTTCTAAAATCTCCTCAATTTGATCGGCAACGGTTTTTCTTTTATTTTTTTTCTTGCCCTTAGTTGATTTCTTTTCAAACAATTTTTCACCGCTAAGCCGCTCTTTAATCGCGTAAATTGTAGCTATTTCATGCTTACATATTGGTCCCAGATCATAAGGACAATCGCACAACCATTCAACTATCTCTCCTTTACTTATCTTTATTTTTACGCTGTAAGTTTCCGTTCCTTCCACTATCGCCGACCAAAAATTGTCATCAATTTCCTCTAAATCACTCACTAAGCCACTCTTAAAATAATGATTTCCTCTTTCAATGATTTCCGGAGCGACAACGGATTCAAAATTGTTTATAAAAATCTTCATACCGATAATTTCAATAATTTAATACTTATCGCTCATCAATTCTTTTTTTAGGCTCCCATTTCCATTCGCCCTTCTCTTCTTTTTCTATAAGATCCAGAATAAAAGGAAGCATGGCATTTTTGGGAAAGTAAGTGTTAATAAAACCGAATAATTCCCGGGACTGCTTGTGATAAATATGGATAGCGTAGTCAGCTTCAAAGGCGGAAATTTCACCTCGTTTAAACGCAAGAAATTTCTGGTAAACTGCTTCCATTAATTCGCCAAGTTTTTTCTGGTGGTAATCGGATATTCTCTTCCGAGCTTTGTCGCGTTCTTCTTTAGAAAACAATTTTTTATCTCGCATATATTTAATGAGATGGTTTCAAAACTGTTTCGTTACGAAATTTAGATATTTTAAGCCGAGACGAGGAAAGCCAGCGAAATGATTTGAGCCGTAATAGAATTACGGTAAAAATCATTTCGCGCCAGCTTGACGAAGTATCGGCTGAAAATAGCAAATTACAGTAGAAATAGTTTTGAAACCATCTCAATATATTTTCTTGTATCTCGCCCCGTACCCTCACCGATTCGCTCAAGCAATTTTTAATTTTACCAAACGGGGCAGGCGGGACTTTTACCCCGCACCCATAAGCGGTGCGGGGCGAACCCGCGACCCCGCACAAAAGCTCTGCTTTTTGCGGGGTAAACCTCCTGCCTGTCCCGCCTTGGCGGTGGCCTGTCCCGCTCCAAAAAATTCTCAAGCGGAACGGACGGGACTCGAACCCGCGACCTCCTGCGTGACAGGCAGGCGTTCTAACCAACTGAACTACCGCTCCGCTTGAGAATTTTTAATTTTGTTTTTCAAAGAGTAAAAATTGTATTGATGATTTGGAGCGGGACGTAACAGGCAGGCGTTCTAACCCCCGCTCAAGGCGGGTCCGCCTTTGGCGGAAACTGCTTGTCCCGCCGAATGGCGGGAAACTACCGCTCCGCTCAAAATTTTAGGAAAGGCTATATTTGGGAACAGGCCAACTGTCCCGCAGCACCTTTGGTGTGCGGGATGTCTCGCTCACAAGCGAGCCAAACTACCGCTCCAAATAAAAATAACCTCCTTAGGTTGTGAAAACTCTCAAACTAAACAATAACAAAAAATAAGGTAATAGTCAATATAAAAAATCCCGCCAGAATTCAGCGAGGTATTCTGGAAAGTGCGG
>PEXX01000028.1 GCA_002778965.1 Candidatus Kuenenbacteria bacterium CG08_land_8_20_14_0_20_37_23
GGAACAGCTACGCTGTTCCCGTTGAAACTTTTTAATCAAAAAGTTTCAACTACTCTACTAATATTCCCATCTGTCTGGCTGTGCCTTCAATAATTTTCATAGCTGCTTTGACATCATTGGCGTTAAGGTCTTGCATTTTAATTTCAGCGATTTCTTTGATCTGTGCTTTAGTTACCTTGCCTACTTTTTCAGAATGCGGTTTGCCCGAACCCTTTTTAATTTTAGCGGCCTTTTTTAAAAGCTCGACTGCGGGTGGAGTTTTCAAAACAAAGCTAAACGACCTATCTTCATAAACAGTGATGACCACAGGTACAATATCACCCATTTTGTCTTTGGTAGCATCATTAAATTTCATACAAAATTCCTGGATAGCGACTCCATGCTGGCCAAGGGCAGGACCGACTGGAGGAGCGGGATTGGCTTGGCCTCCTTTAATTTGCAACTTTATGATTGCTTTTATTGCTTTTGGCATAAATCAAATTGATTAAAATTAAAAATAAGCCTATATTTTTTTAACTTGCAGAAAATCAAGCTCAACCGGCGTTTCTCTTCCAAACATTTGAACCAGAACTTTTATTTTTCCCCTAGATTCATCCACGGCTTCTACTTTGCCATCCATATCTTTAAAGGGCCCGTCCGTGATTTTAACTGGAGTGTCAACTGAAACATTAATTTTGTATGTTGGCTCTTCCACGCCCATTCTTTTCTGTAATTTTTTTACTTCCTCGTTGTCTATCGGGATTGGCAAAGTGCCGGATCCGATAAAACCTGTAACGTTCGGGGTATTGCGCACAACATACCATGAAGCATCGTCAACAATCATTTCAACCATAACATAGCCTGGAAAAATTCTTTCCTTGACTATGTGGCGTTTGCCGCCTTTTATTTTTATTTTATTTTCCATTGGCACCAGCACCTGAAAAATTTTGTCCCGCATATCCATTGATTCAATGCGTTGTTCAAGGTTTCTTTTGACGTTCTCTTCATAACCAGAATATGTATGCAACACATACCACATTTTTTGGCCTTGGTGCAATATTTGTCTAGGCATGAATTGGGATTTTTAATTTTTAAACATAAGGTTTGAACGCGTAATCAGTTTTTTGAGCGTTCAAATTTAAAAATTCAGATCAAAAACTCTATAAAATAATTTCAAGCGTTTTGTTTAGTGCATAATCAATTATACCAAGAAAAACCGCGAGAGCAAGTGAAAAACCGATGACTAAGGCCGTATGATTGATGATTTGCTTTTTTGTCGGCCAAACTACTTTTTTCAATTCAGTTTTTGAATCTTTAATGTATTGGATTAATTTATTCATATTATTATTTTAAAAAGACCTTTGCTTTGGTCTTCTATACTGACAAAATAGTAGCATAGAATTTGATTTTTGGCAACTTTGGCTAAAATTACTGATTTTTACACATCTAAATTTTTAACATCTTTGGCGTGGGTCTGAATAAATTTTTTGCGTGGAGCAACTTCAGAACCCATAAGCATCTCAAAAACCTCGTCAGCTGTTGAAGCTTCTTCAATATTAACTCGCCACATACTCCTTTGCGCAGGATCCATGGTCGTTTCCCATAATTGATCTGGGTTCATTTCTCCAAGCCCTTTATAGCGCTGAATATTCACACCAGCCACTTTCTCTCCAATACCTCTTTCTTCTGCCATTTCTCCATTGTCGGCTAATTCAATTTTTTTAGGATCAATTTTCGCGCCGATCATTTTTTCTATCAGCCTATTCTTTTCTTCGTCGCTGTATACCCAGTGTATTTCTTTGCCTTTTTGTAGTTTGTAAAGTGGTGGCTGGGCGATATAAATATAACCACTACGGATCAATTCCGGAAAATAACGATAAAAAAACGTTAAGAGCAACGTTCTAATGTGCGCACCATCAACATCGGCATCTGTCATAATGATGATTTTATGATAACGTAGCTTTGATATGTCAAACTGTTCACCGATATTTGTGCCAAGGGCGATAATAAGGGCTTTTATTTCACTATTCACAAGCATTTTGTCTAAACGCGCGCGTTCAACATTTAAAATTTTACCTCGCAATGGCAAAATCGCTTGCGTCGCGCGATCGCGGCCTTGTTTAGCTGATCCGCCGGCAGAATCTCCCTCTACAATATATAGTTCCGTTTTTTCAGCGTTGCGCGAAGAACAATCAGCAAGTTTGCCTGGCAATGTCAAACCGTCTAAAACGCCTTTGCGAAGAATGGACTCGCGCACATGCCTAGCCGCACGACGCGCTTGCGACGACAAAAAACATTTGCCGATGATGGTCTCTGCGTCGCGCGGATTTTCTTCAAGAAAAATCTCAAGGCCTTCCGTAAAAACAGTTTCAACCGCGGTTCTTACTTCCGGATTCCCTAGTTTGGCCTTTGTCTGGCCTTCAAATTGCGGCTCCGCGACTTTTACGGAAATAACGGCAGTTATGCCTTCGCGCGTATCTTCACCCGAGAGATTTTCGTCTTTCTCTTTAAGCAGTCCCCTGTTTCTGGCATAGCTGTTTAAAACTCTTGTCAGCGCGCTTCTAAAACCAATGACGTGCATACCGCCATCCGGGTTAATTATATTATTTGCAAAAGCATAAAAACATTCTTTGTATTCATCAACATATTGAAATGCTATTTCAACTTGGACAGCGCCGTGCTTTGGAGCGTCTTCTTTATTATCCAGTTTAATTGTTCTATCAATATAAAAAATATTTTCATGTTTTGGAATATTATTATGATTTAAATGGCTCACATAAGATTTAATGCCACCCTCAAAATAAAACTCGTATGAGGTGAAATTGCCTTTAGTACGCTCATCAAAAATTTGAATTTTAATGCCTTTTGTCAAATAAGCTTGTTGGCGAAGATGATTGAGAATTGTTTCAAAATTGAATTCAAGCGTTTCAAAAATAGACGCATCCGGCTGGAAAGTAATGATAGTGCCAGTTTTTTTAGTAACTCCTACTGGACGTACTTTTTTTTGCGGTTTGCCTTTTGCATATTCCTGCAACCAAATTTTCCCATCGCGATAAATCTCCGCTTTCATATAGACTGACAGGGCATTGACTACGGAAACGCCAACGCCATGCAAACCGCCAGAAACTTTATAACCGCCTTGGCCGAATTTTCCGCCTGCGTGCAGTTTGGTCATAACAACTTCTAGGGCTGAAACTCCAACTTGCTTATGTTTGTCAACTGGAATACCACGACCATTATCCGTGACTTCCACCATATTGTCCGGCAAAAGAGTAATTCTTATTTCAGTGGCATAACCCGCCATAGCCTCGTCAATGCCATTATCAATCACTTCCCAAAGCATATGGTGCAATCCAGTCAAGCCGGTAGAACCAATATACATACCAGGTCGTTTACGTACAGGATCAAGGCCTTCAAGCACGGTAATTTGGGCTGCTTTATACTCACCTTCGCTAGATGCTATTTTTTGTTTGACGTTTAACCTATCCGCGACTTTTTCCTTTGAAATTGTCTTCTTCTTTAACATAAGATTGACCTAATTTAGAATTTAACAAAATTTTTACTTATAAATTTTTTAATTATTTTCTCAGATTGGCCGCAAATTTTTTTTGAAGTTTTTCTATTATTTTACTTTCAATATCAACAACCTCTTTATCGGTCAATGTTTTTTCATTTGAATGATATTTTATTCTGAAAGCAAGACTTTTTTTGCCATTTATTAAATCATAAACACTTAAAAATTGAAAATGCTCTATGAGCGCATCAAATCCCTCAATTTCATTTAATATATCCCGCCATTTGATCGTATAATTCAGTTCAAACGCGAGATCTCTTTCAACGCATGGATATTCAGATATTGGACTGTATTTTTTTTCAGACAACAGAGTTTCTCGTGATGATATTAATTTATTAAAATCAATTTCAAAAAAAGCAATTTTTTTCTTCCTAAAACCAAACTTTTCATAATATCCATCTTTTAACTCTCCAAGCCAGCCGATTTTTTCCTGGCCACATAAAATCACCAGACTTTTATGCCTGTTAATTGATATTAATTCGTTTTCTCTAAAATCATTTGTCTTGAATTTAAAATCCGCTATTCCTTCAACAATTCCTTTAATTTCTAAAAATGGGTCTGCTTTTGTAACTACTGCTCCTGAAAGCATTTTCGGCTGTTGCGGTAGTTTATCATCGCCGGCAAACTTTTCGTATCCAGATAAATAGACGCGCGCCAATTCAAATAGCTTGAAACTGGATGAAAATCTTAAATTATCTTCGACGTTTTTAATCAGACCGGATAATAAACTTGTTTTTAAAAATTTATTGTCTTCCGCTGACGGGTGCGCTATTTCAATATGTTTTTCGTCATTAATTCCAAGACTATCTAAAATTTTTTTGCTGGCCCAAGGATAATTAAAAACTTCAGACATACCGCAACCGACGCTCAAGTAATTTTTTATCTTTATCTCAAAATCATATTGCGGCTGATGTTTTGCCTCTGTTAATTCAATTAATTCATGCGTTTTGGCCAAATTATCATAGCCATAAATTCGCGCCACTTCTTCAACTATATCTTCTTCTATTAAAATATCTCCGGTTGAACGCCACCATGGAACCCCTATAAACAATTTTGAAGTTTTAAGTTTGAATTTTGAATTATTTAAATTCTTTATGCTAACCTTGAAACCCAATTTACTTAAAATAGAAACTATTTCTTTTTCCGATATTTTTTTACCAATACGATTTTGAATAAATTTTGTGGTGGTTTCAACGGTAATTGGTTTTAAATCTGAATTTTTATTCTCAATTATTACAGAAGAAATTTTTGCCCCATGACAAACTTCTAGGATCAACTGCAAAGCGCGCCGCATGCCAATTTCCGCCAAATGAGGATGCAATCCTTTTTCCCACCTATTAGATCCCTCGGTTTTCAATCCATGCTTGAGACCCATGCGCCGAATGGTTAAAGCGTCGAAATTAGCCGCTTCTAGAATTATACTTTTTGTCTTTTGCGTGACACCGCTCAAAAGCCCCCCTTTTAAGCCGGCCAAGGATTGCGCTCTATGAAAATCGGCTACCACTAAATCGCTTTCATCCAATTTCCTTTCAACTTCATCTAAAGTTATCATACTCTCTCCTTTTCCAGCCCGGCGCACCACAATACCGTCCATTTTGTCTTTATCAAAAGCGTGCAAGGGCTCGCCGATTTCAAACATTACGTAATTAGTGATGTCAACGATATTATTTATTGGTTTTTGGCCAAGACTGATGAGAACGTTTTTAAGCCATGCCGGAGATTCTTTTATTTCAAGATCATCAACAACACAGCCAAAATACACCGGACATAAAATGTAATCTTCTATACTCACTTTTAACTGTGAGCTCTGGATTTTCAATTTTGTATGTACATCAGACCGTGCATCGTTAAGCGCAGATTGATTGTATAATTTTGGTTCTCGCAATTTTAAATTAAAAATAGCAGCAATTTCTCTTGCAATTCCCCAGTGGCTCCAAAGATCCGGGCGATTTGTGATTGACTTGTTATCAATCATAAAAATAACGTCATTTAAGCCTAGGGCATCAGAAATATCCGCTCCGACGGTCAAATTCAAATCAGACAAATCCATGATTTCCATATCAGCATGGGGAAACGTTTCATAAAGACCGATTTCATTAGCCGCGCAAATCATACCTGCTGATTTTTCACCGCGGATTTCAGTTTTTTTAAGTTCTACAAAACCGTCTTTCCCATGCCAGCGAATTTGAGCGCCAGGCAAAGCCACGGCTGTTATCATTCCTTCTCGCAGATTAATACCGCCGCACACCACTCTGAATTTCTTTTCTCCGACAAGAACATCCGCCAATTTTAATTTGTCGGCATTAGGATGTTTTAAAATATTTTCAACCTTAGCGGTATAAATATTTTTTAAATACCCTGACTTATCAATAATTTTTTCAACTTCAACGGTGCTTTTGGTCAATTCTGAACCTACATCTTTTGGAGAGATATTTTTTGGGATTTCTATAAAATTTTTTAAAATGTTAAAACTAATTAGCATAAAAATTATTTTTATTCTTGCTCAGAAAGAATGAGCAATACACCTAATTTATTCATTAGGATAAATTTCACCTAGAATTGTCTCAAAAATCTTAAATCTCCTGAATGCATAAGGCGTATATCGTCAATGCCATATTTCATCATCACCAGCCTGTCTAAGCCGATATTGATATAAAATCCCTGCCATTTTTTAGGATCAATATTGCCGGCTTTGAAAACATTTGGATGCGGCGGGCCGCCAGGCATCATTTCCACCCAGCCATCTCCGCACACAGAACATCCATTGCCGCCGCAATTCAAACATTGCATATCAATCTCAAAGCCAGGTTCAACAAAAGGGAAAAAACCGGGCCGCATGCGGATTTTAACTTTTTTGCCAAAAACTCTTTCCAAAATCGTATCAACCAAAATTTTTCCGCCGGCTAAAGAAATTCTGTCATTGACAATCAGGGCTTCGTATTGGTAGAAACATCTTTCATGTCCGGCATCCGTAGCTTCATTGCGAAAAGCCCGTCCAGGATACACAAATCTGAATGGCGGTTTATGAGTTTGCATATAGCGCACGCTGCCGCCTGTCAAATGCGGACGCAAACACAACTTGTTTTTCCCGACATTTTTTTCAGCGCCCGCTATCCAGTAAGTATCCATTATTTCTCTCGCCGGATGATCCTCTGGAAAATTCAATTTATCAAAAGCATACGCCTCGCTTGTAATTTCCGGCCCTTCATATATTTCAAATCCCAAAAACTTAAAAGCGTCATTTAAATCGTTTTTGACACGCGTAATAGGATGCAATGTTCCAATTTTTTGATTTTCACCTGGCAAAGTCGGATCGTAGTCTGAATTTTGGATGGCAAATTTTGAATTTTGAAGAATATCGTCTTTTATTTTATCATACAGTATTTGCGCTTCATTTTTAACATCGTTTAAAAGTTTGCCAATAACTGGTTTTTGTTCCATAGCAATGGTCTTGACATCTTTGATTAATCTGGAAAATTCACCGGATTTGCGTGAAAAATATTTATTATAAACAATCTCAAGCTGATTAATCGTTTGAGTTCTTTTAAGTTCATTGACAATATTCTTTTTGATTTTTTGCAATCTATCTTTCATGGTCTCCAATTTTATTTGCCATTATTAGCGCGTTCAGAATGGAAATTTATAAAAAAAAATTCTATTGCCGTTAAAAGCCCAACCAACAAAAGCGTATTCCACCAAACAAGTAATTTTTGCGACTGAAGAAAAAGCGAACTATTGAGCAATATGGAAAAGAAAAAACCTTGCCGAAAAGCTGCTTTGACTTGGGCATAGGCGAAGTCTTGTTTTATAAATATATACCTGACCACAAAGCCTATTAAAGAAAAAATACCCCAGAGCGTTAAAAACAGAGATGCATAGAAAAGAATAAAACCCAATGTATCTGTATTTTCTGGATTAACAAAAAATATGACTTCAAGCCATGCAATTAAACAAAAAAACGTGGCCAAAATCATTGAAATTAAATACTTTCTAAGTGTCATGGGGGATATCTATTAACTACGTTTAGTCTAGCAGTTTTTGGCTGTACGCGCAAGTAAAAAAAGTCGTTAAATTATTAGATTAGACTAAATCAGAAGCCTTAATCTTTTCACAATTTCACCTTGAAACTTACGATTGACTTTATCAATGAGTTCTAATTCATGCAGTTTTATTTCTTGAGAAATGATAGGAGATAAACTAGCGATTGTCAAGACACTATTATTAAGATACATTGCTTGCGCCTTATGAACGATTTTTTCGCCAAAGACAGCAAACATAATTTTATCAAACTCCTCACACACCAAACTAGCGGTAATTCTTTCAGCCAAAGGCGAATCCCGAAATTTTTTGTTCAATATGCTATTGATTGGGGTGAAAAACATAATGTGATGATCGCAAAACTGAAAATTTCATTTGAAATTATAAAATTCTGTGATCGCAGATATATTTAAAATCGCAATATTCGCAGACAAACTTTGACTGTTTAGGCTCAAAGTTGCGAGATTCAATTCCATCAATAATTTCAGAAATTTTTCTTATCTGTTTAGCAAGTTCTTTTTCAGTTCCCAAAAAAGAAACCTGCTGATTATCATTTAAATAATAAAAAGTAAGCTTTGAGATTTTTTCATCAAAAATTTCTTTGCCCGCGATTTGATAAATTAAAAGCTGATCCTTTTCCTGGTTTTCCTTGACCGACCCCGTCTTATAATCTATTATTTCCAGTGTTCCATCAGACAACTCATCAATTCTATCTATAGTACCCTTGATTGAATGTCCGTTTATCTTAAAATTAAACCCTTTTTCTAAAAATTTAATTACCGGCAAATGACTAACTGCTCTAGCATAAAAAGTTTTCAAAATTTGCTTGCCTTTTTTAAAATATTCATTTTTTTGTTTCTCACTTTCATACCAGTCATCTATCCATGACTTTGCATACATAGTTTGCAATTGCTTTAGCGATGGCAATTCATTTTTTGCCCTGTTACTAAATAAATCATTCTGCCGCGCATGCTTACTATCAACTAGGCATTGCATAAATTTTTGCAAAGTTGAGTGCATGGTTTTGCCAAACGAAAATCTGGCATTGCCAATCGTTGGCACCTTAAAAACATGCGCATACTTATACTGCAGTGGACATGATTCATAAGCTTTCAACTGTGTGAAAGAAAAATACGCCGGCATTTTGTCTTTTTCTTCTTGGCTTTTCTTCACATCTGCAACTTGATTTGCCTTGATCGCATACGCTTGCTTTGTATTACCCTGCGGTTGCGTTTTATCAAAACCGATTTCTGAAAGAAAACGGGACATTTTTTTCTTCCTGGCTCCGCCGTAATCAAGAGAGGAGGTTAAAAAAAGAGTTTGCTTGGCGCGAGTCATCGCCACATAAAAAAGCCTTCTTTCTTCTTGCAAATGTACATCGCCTGTTGGGACAATTTCTTTAATCAAAGCGTCTGGTATGGAAATCGGTTCATGTCTTTCAGTTGTTGGAAAACGCTTATCAACTAAATTGACTATGAAAACATGTCTAAATTCAAGACCTTTCGCGCTATGGATTGTCATTATCTTTACTGCTTCCGGACCATCGTCAGAATCAATCTCAAGGGCGCCAGTATCACCTGCTTCCATTTCCATTTCAATTTGTTGCAAAAAATTTTTGACAGATTTGTCAGTAAAATTTTTTTCAAATTCTTGAATTATTTTGTAGAAACTATTGATATATTTCAAGCTGTCGCGCGATTGTTTATTGTCATTTTTCGTTAAATATTTTTCCCAGCCGGAATTAATCATAAAATTTAGCAACACTTGGCTCGCGTTTTTTTCTTTTGCCAAAGAAGTTCCGGCGTCAATTAATTTTAAAATTTTACTGATTTGTGCATAACTGGCGGCATCAAATTTTAGTTCAAAAGGAGATTTTTTCAGCGCTGAATATAGAGAGCAGGCTTTCTTGCGCGCCAAATAATTTAATCCGGAAATTGTATTGTTGTCAAGATTGAAAATCGGCCAATTCAAAATACGGAAAACAGCGCGCGATTCATGATAATCGTCAATGGCTTTCAAAAATGCAATAATGTCCATAATGATCGGCTTACTGTATAGTCCTCTTGCTGAAAGATACATATATGGAACTGATGCATTTTCAAAACCCGCCATAAAACCATCAGCCATTGCATTGGTGCGGATCAAAACGGCAAAATCATTCCAAACGGATTGACTATCATTGTTCTTAATATCTATTATTTTATTAATAACAGCTTCAATCTCATCTGTTTCGCTTTTAAGATGCAGATGATGAATTTCGCCTTTTTCTTTCAAATTTGATTTTAGATTTTTAGAAAGTTTACCAGACTTGTCTTGCGCCTCAAGGCGCTCCGGATTGTTCAATTGAATAAAACCATACGTTAGATCAAGAATATTTTGTGCAGTGCGATAGTTCTCAATCAAAGAAATTTGCTCGCATTCAGGATAGTCTTTTTTAAATTGCAAAGCATTATTGTATGATGCTCCGCGCCACATATATATTGATTGGTCATCATCTAACACAACAGTAATATTGGCCATAGTGCCTGCCAAAAGCTTGATCAACTGATATTGCGCATAATTCGTATCCTGAAACTCATCAACTAAAATATACTTAAACTTATTCTGATAATGCTTTAAAATATTTAGTCTTTCTCTAAAAAGTTTCAAAGCATAGTTTATAAGATCGCCAAAATCCAATGAATCATTGTCCAACAGAAGCTGTTGATATGTATGAAAAGCTTTGGCGATTTCTTCAAGGCGTTTGATCTCCAAAATGTCCTTATTGCTATTTTTCGCGTTTCCTCCGGATGATTCCATTGAATCAAGGCCGGCTTTTAGATCTCCAGTATAATGGATGTAATCAGAAGGAGAAATATTTTCATCTTTACAGCGGGAAAAATGATTCAGAAGAGCATGAATGAATTTTGTCGGGTTGCCGATCGGCTGATAATAATCTAGGTCAAACTTACCCATATTCTGCCGGATGAGCATCCACTGCTGTGTTGTATTTAATATTTTAAATTCATACGGTAAACCAATATCAATGGCGTTCAGTTTCAAAACACGCTCGGCAAACGCGTGAAAAGTCATTATCCATAAATCCAGATATCCGATTGGCAAGATACGGTCAACCCTTTCCTCCATTTCCCCAGCCGCTTTATCAGTAAATGTTAATGCAAGAATTTCATCCGGCCGTGCCAAGCTATTTTCAATCAACCAGACTATTCTTTGCGTAATAACTGTTGTTTTCCCAGTACCGGCTCCGGCCACGATTAAAAGAGGACCAGTTTTATGCGTAACTGCCTTTTTCTGCTGCATATTCAAATGAGAAAATATATCGTTTTCAGACATATAATTTAATTTTACCACTTAAAAAAAATTTTACAAAAAAATCATATCTTATATACAATTAAAATGTGCCATAAATATTGTAAATAGTATAACAATTAAGATTAAAAATATGCGAAGGTAAATCCATTCAAACCCAAATACAGTCATTCATGTTGGTAAAAACTCAAAAATGAAGTCGAGCCAATACAAACTGATAGCTCTGTAGCAATGATGCCCAGACGCAACACAAAACCCCGCTGAAAAAATCAGCGGGGTTTTCAAATCTGCTTTACTTCCGAATATTATTTACCTGATAACTTCCTGACATTCACAAAGTCTTAGAACCATCTCTAGGGCAACGATTAATATAGTCGCTAACAAAGGAACAGTCCACCACAGATTACGTTTCTGCGGGGACATCTTTACTACAACTACATAATAAAAACCCAAGCTAAGAACGTAGAACAGAATGATTAAAAACCACGCCCACCATGGCCAATGCGCGCAAACAAAGTAGGTCGCTAATACTGACAGAGTGATAAGAATCGGCAAAAATGGGACGTGTTTCTTTTCCGCGTTCTTCAAAAGCATTTGATAAAACACTAAACTCAAGTAATAAACTGCCAATACAATAAGCAGAATTAACAAAGGATTGAACTTGCAGACAAACATCAAAATCAGGAATATGATTGTCAAAATCAAGAAAACCGGCAAAACCCAATTGAAGTTACCTTTGAGAATATGATATTCTCCAGCTCGCGCTTCATTTTCTGCACCCAAATCTTCGTTTCTAGTTTCCCCTTCAATAATATCTTCTTTGCTGGCATAATACCAAAAAACGAAAAGGCCAAGCAAATGAAGCAAAACGACCAGAAGCCAAATATACCACGCGCATCCAGCGCAAACATTATCTATGGCGCAAGTTTCGCAGACTACGCCTTTTTCAACCACTGGAGGAATAACAGTCGCTGCTGGAGCAACAATAACCTCAAGGGGCTTGGCCGGCGTTACTGGCTCTTTCGTCGGAGGTGTTGGAGGAATTGGTGGCGTTGGAGGAATTGGTGGCGTTGGAGGTAAAAGAATATCAAAAATATCTTCAGTTCCGTCTGTGTTCTTGTCTGCTTGATCACTCTCATATCCAATGACGGTTTTTACATTATCACCTTGAGCTAATGCTTCAATAACAATATTGACTGTGAATTTATTATCAACTCCCAATGCCGCAATTGGCCAACTTATTCTTGCTGATGAAGAATCATGCGTATAGCCAGAAGTATTGGCTGAAATAAATTTCACATAATCTTCCGGTAAATCAATAATCAAGGTGCCATTGGTCAAAATAATATTGCCAATATTGGTGACAGTTATTATTTCAGTGTATTGATTGCCAATATTTTTTAAGAGTGGATATTGATAAGTGATGGAAGCGCGTGGGTTTGGCGTAAATCCACCACCACCGCCACCGCCTCCTCCACCGCCACTTTTGCGGATGGTAGTTGAGGCCGCGTCGTCATCACTTAAACTGCCGCTCTCAATATGCGCATTATTAACAACCTGATCACCATCACTCATGCCGGTTGAAGCATGCAAAACAACTTCAAACCCACCATGATTATCGGCACTATTGGTAGCGTCAATATCACCCAGGTGCCAAGTTAATACACCGCCATTTTCAGTATAACCACTGGTGGCTGATACAAAACTTACATTACCCGGTAGTGTATCAGTTACTATTACATCAGTCGCTGTCATATTGCCAGTTACCGACCAATTAATAGTATAGGTAAAATCGTGGCCGGCATTTACTTCGCTGGGGCCAGATTTATTAACCGATAAGTTGTAATAATCTTCACCGGGAATCACTATAGTAGTATTTGCAGAAGCCGTATCAGATACTACACCGCTTACGATCTCTACATTGTTTTCTAAAATAGTTCCTTCGGCTAATCCGCTATCCGAGGCAACAAATAGATTGATTGAACCATTATTACCAGCATCTTGGTTACCCAAATTCCAAGTTACACTATGTGTTCCTGAATCATATGTACCTGTTCCACTATCATGCGAGTAAGTAACGCCTGCCGGTAAAGTATCGGTAACCACAACATTTGGTGCGGTTGATCCGCCATCTGAAGCCCAATTTATGGTGTAGAGAATTTCGTCTCCGGCCTGAACTTCAAGAGTGGCCTCTTTTGTAACAGAAACATTATATATTAAATGCGGGTCAACAACTTCCTCTGATGATTCACTATGATCTCCTGAGGTAATAACAGCTGTATTAAACACTTCGTTGCCAACCTCAGGTACTCTCGTAATAGTAACCACAAGAGTCAAAGTGCCAGCATCATCCGGAGTAACATCGCCAAGAGTCCAGGTAACAGTGCGCGAGACAGTGTCATACACGCCACTGTTGTCGGCTGAGACAAATGTGGTTTCAACTGGAATTTCATCGGTGACTACCACGTTTTCGGCAAGAGTGTTGCCGGTGACTGTCCAGTCGATGGTGTAAGTAATATCTTCACCCACAAAATAATCAAATTTATCGGCTGACTTTAAGATACCTAAATCAAAATAAGAAGTTTCTGTAATTACTGTTGTTACTTCAGACTGGCTTTCTTTATCTCCGCTAATAATATCTACATTATTAACCAATTCAGTTCCTGCTTCCAAGGTTGGTTGTGATTGAGCAGTAACGGTAATTACACCGCTAGTGCCTGGATTTACATTACCCAGTTGCCACACATAAGTGTAAACAGTAAATTCATTACCAATGACCGTCATTACATTATCATACGCAGGGACAGACGAGGTAATTTCCAAACCTTCCGGTAAATAATCAAAAATCTGTACATTTGGCGCCGTGACATTTCCGGTAACTTCCCATGAAATGGTGTAGGTAATTTCATCTCCTGCGTT
>PEXX01000023.1 GCA_002778965.1 Candidatus Kuenenbacteria bacterium CG08_land_8_20_14_0_20_37_23
CAAATAACTACAATTTTAAGGGCCTTCCAAAAAGCTCCGGCAAAAAGCAAATTACGTCGAGGTTATTTTAATATGTTTGAAAAGAGAATGGCTTATCGCACAACCAGGGGTGAAAATCCGGAAGTAACAAAAGGAATGGTGGATAGAGTTTTTCTTAAAATAAAATCATAAATAATATGGCCAAACGTCCGGGCGAAACAAGCTACAAAGAAACAGCTTTTGGCATCATCCCACGATCAAAACTTATTCCTCTGGAAATTGAAGGAATAAAAAGGGCGTGGGATTTTGTTTTAAAGAAAAGTGCCAAAAATAAACTTCCTCTAGCGACAAGCTTTATTAAAAAAGCGCACCAAGTCGGTTTTGGTTGGATTTTTCCAGAGTTGGGCGGAAAATTTAGAAAAATTAACGTTACGGTTTCCAAACACACTCCACCCAAATTTTATTTTGTGTCGCAGGAAATGGACAATTTTACCAAAGATTTACAAGTCAGAATAAAACATTTACCCAAGATAGAGGACGAAAAATTTATTAACGAGTTAATTTCTCTTTTGGCGTGGTCGCATCATAAATTTCTCTGGATTCATCCGTTTCAGGATTACAACGGCCGTATTGGCAGATTACTGATTAACATCATTTTGCTTAATCTAAACCTCCCGCCGATTGAATTAAAAGTGGAAACAACTGCTGGCAGAAAAAAATATGTTAAAGCGTTGCAATTAGCCGACAGCCATAATTACATAAAATTAGAAAATATATTCAATTCAGCCATTGACGAAATGGCGAATGAATTAAATTCAAAAAAATAAAAATAACCCCGAATAAAATTTTGCCATTAGGCAAAATTAAAACTTTTAATTACATCCGATAACAGCGTATATCTGGCTACAGCTTCACGGAAGCCTCCGCTTAAATTCTGCTCCGCTACGCTCCGCAGAACTTCAGATATTCCGAAACGTTGTGCGAAATACATTTCTTATTTTCAATTCACAATAAAATTGTAGGGGGGCAAACATTTTGATTATTTTTCCATAACGATATGATTGACAAGATAAAACAACACAAGTGGATAAATTATGGTCGCTGGATTCAACCACCGCTTTCCGGCACTTTTTGGTGTTATTGGAACGAGACTCAAAGCCTTAAAGAATTATTTGGAAAACGATTATTTAATCCCATTCTTTTTTTGCATGGTCACACCCTGATGAACAAAAAAGATCAGGTTTCTATGCAGTCCATGCTATCCGACATGTTCAAATCAAATACTGCTGCTTTATTTCGTGTCAAGCTCGAACATGTAGCGATAAAGTATAAATTCCAACACCTTGCGCTACTTAATACTGATTATCAAGAAGAGCAAAAATATATCCAAGAACTGTTTCGTACGTATCAGGAAATAGTCGGATTATGGTGGTTCGGTGTTGCCTTTGGCGATGAATTGCAAAACTATATTTTAAAGGAAAAGTTAGTTTCTTCAGAAGAAAAACTGCTTAAAAAAATCAATGAAAATCCACGAACCGAAAAAACATGGCTTGAAATGCAAAATGAGGAAATAAATACTTTTGCCGGCTTTTATATAGATACGAAAAAATTTCATTCCTCCAACTTGCAAGACACCATTAAATCTCACGTATCTCATTTTGATTGGTTTGGTACCCACCATTGGATGGGGAATGCTTACTCAAAAGAGAAATGTTTAAAGCAAATAAAGGAACAATCAAAAAATAAACGGCAAAGGTTAAAAGCAAATGAAGAAATGATAAATCTTTTGGGCAGTATAATGTTTTGGCGCACTCACTGTGCCGAGGTAACTGCTAAGGTGGTATTTCGTTCAAGAGAGCGCTTACAAAAAGTTGCAAAATCAGTCGAGCTCACATATGACGAACTGCTTTACTTTTCCAGTCATGATATTCTCTCATCCTTTTCGAATAAGACAGCGGCAAAATTACTTCAAGATAAAAATATTATTCAAGAACGTGAGAGTGGATATGGGTGTTTTATAGACGAAAAAGGATTGGAGCACATCATCACTGGTCAAAAATTTATTGAGGCCATGAATACCATGATTGAAGTTAAAACACAAGACAAAACTTTAAAGGGTACTGTTGCGAGTAAGGGGCCAAAAGTGAAAGGAAAAATAAAGGTACTTCTTGAACCGAAAGGTTTTGCAAATTTTTCAAAAGGCAACATTTTAGTTGCTCCAGAGACAACGCCAGATTTTGTCCCGTATATGAAACTGGCAAGCGCAGTTATTACAGATCGCGGCGGTATTACTTCTCACGCGGCAATAATTTCAAGAGAGCTAAACATTCCTTGCATTACTGGCACGCAACGAGCCACTGCCATTTTGAAAGATGGCATGACAGTAGAGGTTGATACAGAAAACAATCGCATTTCAATAATTGACAACAAATGAAAAAATATGGAAACAGAGAAACTAGAAATATTTTCAAGCCCCGAGCAAAAGGAAATACCTAAGCCACACATTCGTTTAGAGTTTTTCCGTCATGACGCAAAAGAGAAGCCTACTACATCGGGACCGCGTCCTGATGATGAGAAAGTGCGTTTGACTGCTGAAGGAAGAAAGCACGCCACTGGAGCTGGAAAGCAGAAAAGGCCGCAAGCAGATATGGCAATAGCATATGGCTCTCCGAGAGAACGTTCAATAGAGACATCATTACGACATATGCTCGCAGACGAGGACTCAATAACCGATGACATGACACTTGAAGAGATTAAAGAAGAGATTAGAAAACATGTAAAAGTGGGTAGTAAACAAAAAGTGACACAAAATTTAAATTTTAATTTTGATGGTTCAGAAGAATATCATGATGCATACTATCGTCATTACCTGCAGGATCGGGATAGCTTGCGTTTTTTCGTTAACGAAAGTGATAATTTTGTAAATAGAGTTATGGATGCACAATCAACATCATATTCGCGTGCCGCCGGCAATATAGCAGAATTAGTAAAGCGTTATTTTAAGGTCTTGCCTAACTGGGAACATATTACAGAAAAATCAAAGAAAAAAGAAGAATACCAACAAAAAGGTAATGAACTGCAACGCTTCTTTGGGTCCCATCAAGGTGTGCCCGAATGTTTCCTTCTTAAAATTATAGAAAAAAACGAAGGCAGACAGGCTGCGCTTGATTTTATAGAAAATCTTGAAGATAAAAATGGTTTTGAGTATAGTGAGGGATTTTCACTCGTGATTAAAAAAGCTGGAGATGGAATTGTTGGAATTTTAAAACTTGGTAATAAAGAATGGCAGGTTGATGAAGATGTTCTAGACCAACTCATTCAAGAAAGAGATGATCTAAACGAAAAATTTAAACCAGAATGGAAAAATAATCAAAATGTTTGCCCCCTTATTTTGAAAATTGAATTGAAAATAAGAAATGTACATCGCACAACAGCGTGTATGCGGCTGCGGCTTTTTACAAAAGCCTTCGCCCATATCCTCGCTACGCTCGGACATCGCATACACGCGAACGTTAGCTGAAATATTCCTTTTCTTTTTTGGGCTATCGCCCAATTGTTTTAAAAAATTTTCAAATTTCTTTTTTATTAATTTAAGAGGGGTATAAGGTGTTTTCTCCGCTATCGCTCCGAAAACGCATTTTATATTTAATTACAATATTAATATGGAAAAAATAAATGATAGTACATTCGAATCTTTGCCAAAAATGAAAAAGTTTCTTGACCAAAAGAAAATACACGATTTCGGAATTAGTGGAAGAGATGAATCAATTCACGATGTTTTTAGTAGGGTTTCATCGGAAATTACAAAAATAGAAAACAAATTTTCTAATAGAGAGAGAACATCGCAATTCAAAAAACAAATATTTTATGTGCTGGAAAATCAAAAACTTATTCCAAGCACAACAATATTAATGAATGCAGGAAGGTTTGAAAATGCACCTTTGTCTGCGTGTGCTGTTCCTCCAAACAGATTCCCAGACAATCCACGCGGTCAAGAGCTCGCTAAAAAAGAAGCGTTGGGCAACATAAACCCAGAGGAGAAAGCAGAGCTAACGGCTCTTACGCGCGCTTCCAGATTCAAATCTATGGACGAGATAAAATTTTTTAGACATACCGGGGAAGAAGGAGGCGAACCCACTATTTCCGAAGAAGGTGGTAAAAGGCACGAGAAGCTGGTGTTGAAGCAGGGTTAGAGAAGCTACCGACTCAAGCATGCTCTGAAGCCCAAAGTGGCATTGATGAGGTTAGAAAAAAATTAATAGAAAAGTACAAAGACCACGCCACAACCATTAACAAGGTGTTTGAAGATCTGCACGATAAAATCGCAGATTCAACTGAAGCAGATCCGGGTCAAGTGGGAGTTGGAGTAGTCCAAAAATAATTTGCCAAAAAGAATAATAAGGCAGAGAGATTTTTGATTACATCTAACACGGGATAAGCGGTTCAGGGCTGGCGCGATTTGATTGAACATTAATGAGTTGCGCCAGCCCCTCACCCATATTCGCTTCCCTTTGGTTTTAAGTTCATCAACTCATTGGTGAATTTAAAACGACTAAGAAGTAAAAACAATTTAACAATTAAAATCGGGAAGCGAACATCGCTTATCCCGATACATTGTGCGAAATAAATTTTTTATCTTAGTGGTAATTTCAAGATTTGTGATTTGAACTTGGACAGAAAATTTGACTTTTAATTTATAGAGGGGAAAATAGAAGTTTTTTTGCTCCTGGAATCGCAAAAAAAATTAATTACTATGAATTTTGATTTGAATAACTTAGAAGAATATTTGAAAGAAAAAATACTACCCGACTTAGAAAAGAGTCGCGGTGGATTTGATAAAATTCACACACTGGAAGTCATTACTTGGCTGAAGCAGATTATCGACCACAATCCTGAATTAAAGCTAGACGAAACAGTTTTGATAATTGCGGCATACGCTCATGACTGGGGTTATGCAGATATTTTTAGAGACGGCCAGGTTATGAATTTTGAAATAATTGAAAATGCCAAAAAATTGCATATGGAATTAGGTGCTAAAAAAATTGAGAAGCTGTTGGATGACAATTTTTTCTCGTTTTTGTCAGACGCACAAAAATCCCGTTGTATTCACCTTGTCTCCGTTCATGATAAAAAGTTCGAGATTAAAGACATCGACGAACTAGTCTTGATGGAAGCGGATATGTTAAGCGCCTTAGATGTAAATTCCAGCAAGCCTGTTTTGGATGTTGAATCAAACAAGAAATTCATGGATGCCATGCTCGCAACCAGAATTCCTAAATTTATTACTGAATTTAGCAAGAGTGAAGCAAAGAGGCTAATTCAGGCAAGAGAATATTATTTCAAGCAAAAAGGAAAAAAATAATAAGGAGTTTTGAAAAAATGGAATTCACCCCTGACCCCTCTTCCATTTTTTCAAGACAAAAATCAAATTTTCTTTTAAAGTAGATAAAGTTTATACCGCCGAACACGAAGATAAAAAATTTACATCGCACAACACTGTGTATGAGGTAAAAAAACTTTTCATTTTATAGAATAATATTGAATAAAAAGTTTTTTTAACCCAAATCCCGCTATTTGCTAATACAATATTTAATCTGATAAACTAACCATGTCGAGAGTTCCACAAATTAATCGTTTTACGAGGACGCTGGACTTCTCATACACAGAAACGTTATACGCAATTCAAAAACCCGCCTTTTAAAACATTAAAATATTTAGTAA
>PEXX01000018.1 GCA_002778965.1 Candidatus Kuenenbacteria bacterium CG08_land_8_20_14_0_20_37_23
ATAAAATAACATTATTTTATATAAAAATGATACTATATTATTAATATTATACCTATTTATATTATTTGTCAAGACATCATTCTTCTGCTTGGGCTCTATTCTTTTATATTAATTTTTAAACCACTATTATTTTTACAAACTATGCAAATACTAATTTTAAAAAATTAGTAAAATAAAAAGGGAGATAGTCAATAAGACTACACTCCCGTTGTAAATATTGGCAGGAGGGGAAGGAATTAAACCTTCAACCCTGTTTTTGGAGAACAGGCGCTTTAGACCAATTAAGCTACCCTCCTACAGAAGCTAAAGGCCGATTTCCACCGGCAAGTTGACAGCATCACTACTGCCGTGAACTTTCCACTCCCCCCGAAAGAGGACGCAATGATCAATGATCGATGGTTCCACGCCATCACGAGGAAACAAATACATCGGTCGGAACATAGCATAATACGGCTTAGTGACTATCACCTGGCTAGCCGGATCAAGAAAGGTGACAGCAAACTTCTTTTTTGCTCGACGTTGAATCAGCCAAGGTTTTCGACGTTCGCGCCAATCAGCCAAAGCCTGAGTTATGATTTGCTCAGCTTCGTTGAGGTTACAATCCGAGAGATTGTATACTGCTTTGCCGCCTGCCCGCATACCCTTTTTGGCACCGGCAAACTTGACGATAAATTGTCGCTGCTTCCGCGAAAGACTAATGATATCCTGCCAGCTGAATTGTCGGCCGTCGAAACAGGGTGTTATTCCATCCTGAATCAAATAAGTCTCTGGGAACAGAGCTCTGATCTCGTCGGTGTATTCATCTTTGAGTCTCGGATCAAAGGGAAAAGCAACGGCAATTTTCTGGTCATATAACAGGCTAAGATCAGGCTCAATAGTAAGGTCACCACGGAAATGAGCTTCTATTAGATCGCCCGCACCCTGATAAGAAATGAGGTCCTCCAACGGTGGTCGACGAACGAACTTTACGTCTTGAGGCTTAGGCACTTCTTTAAAATACATCTTTAGCGGAATTCCGTCTCTCTGGCAACGACTGCAGAAGTATTCAACCTCGCGAAAAAACGGATTGTTATAAAGAATGTAGGCGGAAGATGATTTAATAGAACCAGTCACCGCTTTAATCGCCTCGCCCATTCCCCTAAAAGGTCCTGGAAAAATTGAAAGGCCATTAACCGTGCTATGAATAGCAGTCATGTAGCCCCAGCCTGAACCAGGCACCTGCACCTCAACCGTTACGCCTAAGTCGACCATATCGGCACGAGCTAATACTGGTAATGTGACGATATTTTCAGCGTAAGCTCGACGGTGTACCGCAACGGCATCGGCGTTGATGTCACCCTCAATGATTTCAGCGAACCAGCGGAATGAAGGATCGCGGTAAGCGCGAAGGCATAGTTGATGAGTGATAGCAAACCACTGCCGAAACAACTTTCCTTGCGCTACCAACCGATCATGATCCGACTGGCTGATTAAAAATGGTTCGGGACCAACGACACAGCGGCTGTCAGGAGAACCATCATAACCAATGCAAAGCTCATCTAAAAATTTTTTGATTCCCTGCGCTTTCACAATAGGATCTTGAGTCAATGTTTCCATTATTTTTTCCTCCTTTTCAAAAAAATGTTAATGTTCTAACTCTCTAAAGAACACTTTGAATGACTATTAAACTAATCAACCAAGGTTTTATTTAGAGCATACAGTTAAAATGACCATAAAATTCTCTGCCCAAAACAAACAGCTTCTCCCCCCTTTTTACAGCTCTCGCCCTTGAAACAGTTAGCAATACGCCGTCAATTGGAGAAATTATCTCCTTAATCTGTCCTGTTTGTTGATTTGTTATTTTACCAATAATTTCATTTTTGTTCACTCTGGTTAAAATACTTTTTTGAGGAGTAAATTGACCATCATCTAAACTCTTGTAAACTTGCCTCTCATAAACTGGAACTTTACCCGCTGCTTTTATCGGCAGTTGATGGTCAATAACACTCAATTTTACTAAAACCGCTTTTAATCCTTCTACTACTCTTTTCATCTGATCTTGGCTGGCTAGATCGTCAGGTGGCAACTCTAAACCGAAAGCTGTAATATTTTTTTTAAGAGCCAGAGAGCAAATCGATCCGCCTTTCTGCGGTTCTGTTGCTTGAACATCTAAAAACCAAATAAGGTCGGGGTTGATAATTTTTAATAATTCGTTTGATTCCTTGCGCCTTTCTTCATTACCTTCGGATAATAAAACGCCTATTAGCGGAGAAATCTGATTAGGAAATGTATGTAAATCAACTACCAAATCATGGCTAATTGCAAATTCTCCCAAGATACTGGCCAGGTTGTCAGCGGGTGTATTGTTACCTGGCGACGGAAAACTACGATTAAGATCTTTATGATCATTCGGATGCAATCGCTGATTTGCCTGATATGCCTGGGGATTAGCTACTTTAATTATATTAATCGTACCTTGAATTTTTTGTGAACCAATCTCGCTGATTAACTGCTCTAACACTTGAGCCCCCGTCTTTTCATCACCGTGTATACCTGAAATTAAAAGAATATTAGGCTTACTATTGCCAAATCTGACAACTTCAATTGTTGCCTCATCTTTTGTTTTTAATATAAATATTTTTTTAGACATAAAGTTATTAAAATTTAGCGCAATTTTTTAATTAAAGCGAAAAAGTAGACGGAGGATTCAATAATTGAAGTTATATTATTTCATCCCCCGTATTAATTCACCCAAAACTCATCCTAACTCGATCTACTAAGAACACACTCACTCCTAGAATTTGTTTCCATTTTTGCCCCTACTCAACGATTCTCACACGCCCACTGAATCATAGTGTGAATGCCAGCTTTGGCAACTTCATTGATAGACATCACCACATCTTGATGCAAGGCGGCGTCATCTTTACCACCACAATCAGTCACATCTTCTTTCCTGCCAACCAGTTCCATAAACAAATGCATTTTGGAAATATGACCGGGGAATTGATCAATTAAGCTCATCGGCACGCCCTCCGGGGTGCACTTAGTACGCAGTACCTCTTGGTCCATAGCCAGAATAAGAGACACCTGTTTGACGATTTGTTCGTCAATCAGCATTGCCTTCTGACCGGAAGGCATTTTAATACCAATCTCTTCTAAACACGGCTGGGTATGGCGACGCTCCATTTCATAAAATAGAAGATTAGGATACTTGGGCGCTATCGTACCCATCGTGCCCTGAATGCCTCTTGATAAAACTGTAAATTCCATTTCTCTCCCGATATTCACCAGCTCTCGACTGAGACATAATTGAGCAATGACCGAACGGTGTATATTACCGCTGCATACTGTCAACACTACTTTTCGTTCCATGATTAGTTTCCTCCGATATTTTGTTTTAATGAACTAGATGGGACAAAAAAATCCCGTCCTCTGCATACGAAAATACATCGTAGATAAAGGACGGGATTGTAACCCGCGGTGCCACCTTTGTTGTTTTAATTTTACTGACAGACTAAAAAATCCGTCAGCAAACGGATTAAAACCACTTTTACCGACTCAGTCGTCCGATTTTACTCGAACCGACATCAGTTAGCCCATGGTTACGGGGGCATCCGAGCTTCCACTTGCGCAGAAGCCACCTCGGCGTGCCCAACCCCCTTCGACAAGCTCAGGGGACACGCTTCATTGATTTTATAATTGTTAAAGTAATTGTATATTAGCATAAGCTAAAAAATTGTCAATAGTCACCTTACCCCCAAGGATTGTCTTGCTTTATAAATAAAGTATTGAAGCCACGATCTTTAAATAATTTAGTAATCTCATTTAAAATAACTAACTTCTCAGTAGCATAATGAGAACATTCAATTAAATTAATATTCAGGCTATTTTTTATGCTTTCAAATTTTTTTCTTTCCGCCTCGCCATATTCGTTTTTTACTTTATTAACAAAATCTCCGGTTAAATAAGTATCGCGCCCCAAGCTTATTATTTCTTTTATATCTTTTATATCGGTTCCTCCGCCGGCAATTATTCCAACCCTGAAAACATCAATATGTTTTTTAATAAAATGGCATTCCTTAATTCCAAAAATTACATTTAAACTTTTAATAAAATCTTCAAAATTAATTGCTTTTGGCAGTTCGCCGTACACGCCGGAAAAACTACCTTGCCAGGGCGCACAAACTTTTAAATTTTTTAGACTTAATTTATTAGCTATACTTTTAGAAGTTGAAATTTCCTCGTTTATATCCAAAGGAGAGTGTAAAGAATAAACTGAAACTCTTCTTTCTTTCATTTCTAAAAAATATTTCTCTTTGAGCGGTAAAAACCCCCGATTATTGGTTTCCAAAAACATAGGATGGTGGGAAAAAATCAAAATATCCTGCTCGTTATTTCTAAATATTTTATCTAATATCTCTTCACTTAAAAAAACCGTTAAATAAATTTTTGTTATCTCCTCGCCGTTTTTTATCATTAACCCATGAAAATTTTTTAAAAATTCTTCGGTAAAATATTTTTTAAACTCTATACCTGCTTCATCGTACTTGCGGGGCAATAGATTATTAAACGGCAAATCAGGCGGAATGCCCGCTACTTTAAATTTATTATTTAATATCTCAATTATGGAATTTAGCTGCATAAAAATATCAACAAAGGTTTTTACGCTTAAATATTATTAAACTACCACCGACCCTGTCGGTGGAATTAAAGCCGACACGGACTTCGTCCTCTTAAGGTTTCCACTTGCCGACAAATTCCCGCAGTTCTTCATCACGCTGTTTTTGGATGTACTGTCTGATGATGTCATCTGTGATGCCTACGGT
>PEXX01000038.1 GCA_002778965.1 Candidatus Kuenenbacteria bacterium CG08_land_8_20_14_0_20_37_23
GCAAGGCCTACATTTCTAATTTAGTTCCTCAAGAAAAAACTGGGACGGCTTTTGGCGTATATCAAACCACAATCGGCCTATGTACTTTTTTTGCTTCTCTGATAGCAGGATTGATTTGGACCTATATCAATGTTAGCGCGCCATTTATCTTTGGGAGTGTCATGGCGATAATTTCTGCTTTTTTGTTTGTCATTTTGGAAAAAAAGATAAAATTTGCTAGACTTTAAAAAGAAGTATGGATAAAATAATTTTAGGAATAATTTGCGGTTTGGTTTTTGGAATCATTGATGTTTTGGTTATGATTCCGCTCAAATACGAAAACACTCGCAAAAGAAATGAAGCAATGTACTCGGCTTTTGTTGAGAGATTTATGATCGGGTTTCTAATTCCAAATGTGAATTTGGGAATACATCATGCCCTGGTAGGTTTGCTGTTGGGAGCTGGTTTGAGTTTGCCTTCAGCGATTATCACTCGCGCTTACGCGCCGATAATCGGAATAGGAATAGTCGGAGGTGTAATTATTGGATTTATAGTTAAAACAATTTTGTAAAAAAGAATTTGCCACCAAACTGGGCGAAGCTTAGAGTTCCGCTAAAAGCGGAATGAAAAACTCGAAATCGTCGAATCCGAAAGGGTCGCTTCTGCGGGCGGGCGGAAGGGGAGTTTTTTTGGGGGGGAAAAAATTCCGCCCGCCCTACAAATTTTGGGCGAAATCAGTTCGAATTTTTTCGAACGCACATCGCCAAGAATCACATTTCGAAAAATCAAGGTTGGAAGCCTCGGCGCTTCGCGCCTCGGCATGGTATTTTTCCGCTATTTTGAAGGCATTTTAATCAGTAATAAAATTATGGCCGTAGAATATCTTCTGTCCGTCCATTAATAGAGATGATCACAGTATCAACTGTTGGAAATTGTTTTAATGTTTCTATAATTTGTGCTCTAATGGCAGACACACGGCACGAACCGCCAACTTGGAATTCCAGTTGATCATTAAAATCAACAGTAGCTATTTTATTTTCAATAACTAAATTTTGAATTTCAACTCCTAAATTTATATTACTGAAAAATCCGTTTTTTTCTTCGTTCAGCGTGACTCCTTTTAGAAGTTCTATCAGCGCGGCTTTAGCTGCGGCCTTGGTTTTGACAATTTCTCTTTCAACGGGAAATACTTTATTGCAGGAAAATTCCGGATCTAATTTATTATTATTGAAATAAACTTCTATTTTCATCATCTCTGGTTCTTGCCAAAATTTTATTGGAATTCTTAGTTCATCGGCATTTTCAGACAGACCGGAAGGATTGTCTTTTTCTAAGACAAGAAAGCCTTTTTCAGCGCTTGGTTGGCTAAAATTCAGGTCAGCTTCAAACGGCACAAAATTTTCAGTCATCCAATCGCCTTGGGCTTTTGCAACGGCAGTAGTTATTAAATTATTATTTTCATCAAAAAGCTTGATCAAAAAACTTGCTTCAAAAAACCAATATCCCCTAGCTTCACCACTAATGGCAAGCGGGCTTTGAATGGTTTGGTTCGGGCGAGGATTATTTATTTTTATCAAATCAAGTTTTTCGAACTGATTGCCAATGTCTTCGCTAAATATTTTATTGTCAGATGTTTTACACTGTTTCGGATAACTTTCCAAGACAGAATAACCAGCTAAAAGGCAGTCCTCAAAATTTGTGACATGTTTTTCACTGCATGATTCGTTTGGAATTAGCGCTCTCGGATTGCCGTGTTTTATCCATTGCCCATTTTTACAAATCCAAACATCCTCGTTTACGCGCAAGAGCAAAATCACAGATGCAATAATAATTAATATGCAGGCTATGACGAAAATTCCCAAATTCTTATTCATATATTTTATCTGTCAATTTTTCTAACATTCATAAACAAACTGCTATTCTTATTCTTAACGTGCATAAAAAGCAAAAGTGATTTTGTTCGTGGTGATTTGATTTTTCTGTCTGTCTTGAGCAGTTAGATTATAGACATTTTTTAATAAAGAAATATGAGTTTTAGTTTGCTTAAAATCACGGCGGATAAACATGGCTTTCTGTATTTTGGTAGCAACTTCCAAGGGGACAGTTGCTGGCCGCATAAGAGCGGAGCCAGCATTGGTAAAAGATGGAACGTCATTCGTGATTTGACCATACAGCAAAGAATTAACACCAATAACTTTGCCAGTAAAAATAGCAGTATTGATAGCAGTTTTAGTATAATCACCAATAACACAGCCGAGCAGTTGTTCTTTCGTTTCTACGTTTTGCATTTTAATTTTGCCATAAGTATTTTTTAAATTGGAATTTGTAGTACCGGCGCCTAAGTTGATCCATTCGCCTAGATAGGAGTGGCCGATGAAGCCGTAATGTTGTTTATTGGAATAGCCCTGGATGATGGTTGAATCTATTTCTCCTCCTAAACGACAGACATCTCCTAGACAGGAATTTTTAAGAGAAGTTGATTCTTTAATAACACAATGATCGCCTAGATACAATGGACCAACAAGATAAGAGAAGGGCATAATTTCAGAGTAATCTCTAATAATAATTGGGCCAAGTGTGACATCAAAAACGACAGTTGGATGAATATTGACATTTTTGCCGACAAAAATGTTACTCTGAATTTCTTTCAAGCTTGATATTAAAAACTTTAGATTAGCGTTAAATAAGGTTTTATTATAAGTGATTATTTCATGCAAAAAATTAAAAGTTGGCCATGCTGTTTTGACGTTTTTAATCTTAAGGCCAGCCAGAATTTCTTTTATTGTTAAATTGGTTATTTTTTTTAAGGATAAGTTGAGGGATTGGAGAGATAAATAGGCGCCAATTATTTGTCGTCTATTTTTTAAAATAACATTTTTTTGCTTTTTAATTTGTTTTAAAAGCAGTAGCGCCTCGCTAAAGCTAGGCACCAAGGAGCTATCAAGAAACAAAATATCATCATCAAATCTTTTTGTCAGAGGATATTTCGAAGTGGTAATTTTTTGGATGAGGTGCGGAACTAAAAAATCAATATTACTGGCATGAAATACCAATTTACAAATTTTATATAGGTTGGTACCGGCGCAGAGAATATCAAAAGCGGGGCGGGTGAGAGTGATGGGATATAGATTTTTAGAACTAGATTCGTAGAGAATGATTTTCATAAATATAATTTATTTTGGACTTGATGATGGATTCAGTGTTTTGGTCTTTCATCCCAGATGTTACCAGGATGAAGGATAAAATTGGCACTTACTCAACTGTCACTGACTTCGCTAAATTTCTAGGCTTATCTATATCATGGCCTTTGAGTATGGCAATGTGATAGGCTAGAAGTTGGCATGGAATTGTATTCAAAACGGGCATAAGAAAATCAATGGTCCTGGGAATATAAATAACCTTATCCGCTATTGAGGTTATTTTTTTGTCGCCTACCGTAGCCAGGGCAATAATCATACCATTGCGCGCTTTGACCTCAAGCATATTGCTGATAATTTTTTTATAGGTTTTGTCTTGAGTGGCAATAAAGATGGTGGGCATTTTTTTATCAATCAAGGCAATGGGGCCATGTTTCATTTCAGCTGCTGGATAACCCTCGGCATGAATGTAGGAAATTTCTTTGAGTTTTAAAGCACCCTCTAAGGCAATCGGAAAATTGTAGCCCCTGCCAAGGTAAAGACAGTTATGGGTATTTTTAAGCTTTTGAGCCAATTCAGCCAATGATCCGCTTTGGTCTAATAATTTTTTTATTAACACCGGTAATCTAGTTAATTCTTTCAGGATTTTTTGAGCATTTTTGCGGTTGATGGTTTTTTTGAGATTGGCAAAGTGTATGGCAAGGATAGTTAAGACTATAAGCTGAGAAGTAAATCCCTTGGTGGTGGCCACGCCGATTTCCGGACCGGCATGAAGATAAGCGCCGGCATCAACTAGACGTGCGATACTGGAACCAACGACGTTACAAATACCAAAAGTAAGAGCCTTTTTTGTTTTGGCTAGTTCTAAAGCGGCTATGGTATCGGCCGTTTCTCCCGATTGTGAAATGGCAATAACAAGACAATCTGGGCCGACAACTGGATAACGGTAACGAAATTCCGAGGCATATTCAACTTTCACTGGAATTTTGGCCAATTCCTCTATGAGAGATCCGCCTACTAAACCGGCATGCCAGGAACTACCGCAGGCAACAATAATAATACGAGAAAGGTGCGGGAGTTTAGACTCAATTGTTTCTAAACCACCAAGTTTAATTTGTCCTTTTTCTGGAATAAAACGGCCACGAAAAGCATTGGCAATACTTTCTGGTTGTTCGAATATTTCTTTGAGCATGAAAGTTTTGAAACCATCTTTGGAAATTTGAGTTAAATTCCAGTTAATAGTTTCCACTTTTTTCTTAATAAGGTGATTATTTCCTAGATTATGAATTCTATAGCCATTCTTGCTTAAGACAACCATTTCATTATCATCAAGATAGATAACTTTTTTGGTATGCGGTATAATAGCAGAGGCATCAGAAGCCAGGAGATATTCTTTTTGGCCAAGACCAAGAATCAAAGAACTGCTTTTTTTGATGGCGATCATTTTTTGTGGCTCCGTGGCAGAAATGACTACCAGGGCATAAGCGCCAATGACTTGTTTGAGCGCTAGTTGTATGGCCTTAGTAAGAGATTTATGCTTATGATATTTTTCAATGAGGTGGGCCAAAACTTCTGAGTCTGTTTCTGAAGAAAAATGGTGACCTTCTTTAATTAAAACTTTTCTTAAGTTGGCATAATTCTCAATAATGCCATTATGAACAATGGCAATATGACGTGAGCAACAAAAATGCGGATGAGCATTAATAATAGAGGGCGCGCCGTGAGTAGCCCATCGTGTGTGAGCAATTCCTAGTTTACCAGGTAAATTTTTTTTCTCTAATGCTTTGGCCAGTCCAAAAATTTTTCCTTTAATTTTTATATCTTGGATGTTTTGGCCATCAAAAACAGCCATACCAGCTGAATCATAGCCGCGGTATTCAAGACATTTGAGCCCACCAATAAGTATAGAGGAAGCTTCTCTTTGGCCGATATAACCAATGATGCCACACATAATTTTGGCGACGAACAGAATAAGTAATTAATAATTATGTTTTAATTATAATGAGCTTTTAGTTGTTGTCAATTTACAAAACAAAAATCCTGCCAAAATAGCAAGATTGCTGATTATGATAATTTTTTAAAATTCACAATATAAAATATTAAAACAATTACCCAAACATTCAATAGAAACATAATATTTCTATTTCCCCGTTTCTAATTTTTTACCCGATGTCAAAGCGGCTCCAAATCTCAAAATTTTGCTATATACATCACTATGTAAAATTTTCTCAAACAGTATTACCCAATTAGCGGTTTGCCAGACATTAAGCAACGCTCCGAAGAAAAAAAGAATGGTAATGAAAGTAAGAATACCAAGAGTTACTACCAGCCAAAAAAAAGTATTACTGGCAATATAGCTGGCTATCATGCCAAGCATAACAAAAGGCAGAGAAACAAAAATTATTACTACTACAAGAAGTATGCTTGAGAGGATATTTACTAAAAAGAGAAGCAAGGCCATTTCAATTGAAACAATCCAATTCTTGATAAATAATTGCCATGCGTTTTTTATGGCTAGTCCAACATGCTCATTTTCATTGACTACGAAAATTGTAGCGTACTTTACCAAAAAACTTAGAACGGCGGCAAATGGCACCAAAACCAAAAAAGTCAATATAACATGGCCGGTTTGCAAAGCGGCGCTTTCTACGCCCTTAAGAAAAACTATAATAAATGGCAGACTGATAATCAAGGTCGCGACAAAAAGAATAACTTTCATTAAAATATTGAGTAAAAATACAGACCAAAATTTATGTGTTCCCATATGAAAAGCTTCGGTAAACAGTCCATTACTATTTTTCAATGCCCTTTTTATACAAAAAACAATGGCAGCTTGTGAAACGATTGATATCCAGATAAAAAAAACGATTGCCATAAGAATAACAACAAAAAACAATACAACCCAAAAATCAAAGGCCAAAAACAAAGAAGATAAACTGGACGACAATTTGCTAAAACTAAAAGTTCTAATGAAATCTTTAAAACCCAGCAAAAAAACTCCCTGATTTTCTACAATTTGGATATTGTTAAAAATCAAATTGAAAACTCCCCCATTGCCCAAAAGTGCGGCAAATAGACCAAAAAACCAAAAATGTTTGAATTGCCAAGTAATGCTTAACGCTTGTTTTAATATTGGGCGATAAATAGATTGCATATGATAAAATTATTTAATTTATACACAATATTATTATAACACGTTTTTAGAAATAAAAAAACACGTTTACAACGGGTTCTAAAATAACGATTTTCGCCTTTTGTTATCCTCATGTCTCCTTCTTCCCAACAATTTTTTCAAATTCTTCTCTTTCCAAAACTTCTTTTCGTAAAAGCTCATTGGTGATCTTCTCAAGTTTATCTTTATTTTTTTCCAAAATGCGCATCGCACACTTAAAAGCGTTTTCAACGAAATCATTTATTTCATCATCTATTTTCTCAGCTGTTTTCTCTGAATAATCCTTTTGCTCGCTAATCTCCCTGCCTAAAAATATCATCTCCTCTCGTTCTCCAAAAGTACGCGGTCCAAGTTTTTTGCTCATTCCATATTGTGTAACAAGTTGTTTAGACAGCTCGGTTGCCATTCTCAAATCTGATGTTGCTCCAGTTGTCAATTCGCCGAAAATCAATTTTTCAGCTGCATAACCACCAAGCAAAACGGCCAAATCATCCAAAAATTCAGAATAACTGTGCATGTATTTATCCTCTGTCGGCAATTTGATGGTATAACCGCCAGCCCGTCCTCGCGAAATAATTGATACTTTGTGGATAGGATCTGCGTGTTTTGACAGATGAGCAACTAGAGCATGGCCAGCTTCATGATAAGCAGTAATATTCTTTTCTTTTTCTGAAAGCATTCTTGATTTTCTGGCAGGTCCGATCATTACTTTGTCAATGCTTTCAAGCACATCATCCATATCAATTTTTGTCTTATTGTTTTTAGCCGCAAGAATAGCAGCCTCATTCAGAAGATTGGCAAGATCTGCGCCTGAAAAACCAGGTGTCCTGGCACCAATAGTATGCAAATTTACATTCGCAGTCAAAGGCTTGCCTTCAGTATGGATTTTGAGTATGGCTTCCCTGTCTCTCAAATCAGGCAAATCTACCATAACTCGCCTATCAAATCTTCCTGGTCTTAAAAGCGCCGGGTCAAGAACATCAGGGCGATTGGTAGCCGACAGAATAATTACTCCTTCATTTAGTTCAAAACCATCCATTTCGACAAGTATTTGATTAAGTGTTTGCTCTCGTTCATCGTGCGATCCTCCAATCCCAGTACCTCGTCTTCTGCCAACAGCATCAAGTTCATCCAAAAATACTATGCAGGGCGCATTTTTTTTTGCTTTCTGAAAAAGGCTACGCACGCGTGAAGCTCCAACTCCAACAAACATCTCCACAAATTCAGATCCTGACACATAAAAAAAGGGTACTCCTGCTTCTCCAGCAACTGCGCGCGCCAAAAGTGTTTTGCCACATCCAGGCGGACCGATCAAAAGAACTCCTTTGGGAATTTTAGCACCAAGCTCTATGAATTTCTTCGGATATTTTAAAAATTCTACAATTTCTTGAAGTTCATTTTTTGCTTCTTTGGCTCCAGCAATTTTTCCGAAGTCAACCTTGTTTTTCTTTTTATCTTCAGGTCTATCATTTTTCGCGCCAGATTCCCCAAATGACATTGCTCTTTTATTAACGCCTTGAACCTGCCTTGAAAGAAAAAAAACAAAAGCGGCAATTAAAAATACTGGGATTAGAAAAGGCAGTAGAGCGGATATCCAGTAATTAAATCCCGTTTCTGACTTTATTTTTATATTAAGATGCCTCATCTCATCGTCACTCAAACCATAGTTTTTCAAAAGTTCACTTATGGATTCTACCTGTTCTTTGTAGGTAATAAATTTTTTGCCATCAGTAGTAATCATTTTTATAAGATTGCCATTTACTTCAATGTCTTGTAATTCTTTGCTCTTTATTTTATTTACCATTTCAGCCAGGCCGACTTCTTCCTGCGTTTTTTTATCTCCCTCAAAAAGAGACAAAAAACCAGCAATAACAAGCATAGCAATAAAAAAAATTAAAAATGTTTTTGACAAATTTTTCATAAAAATTAAACAAAAAAATACCACTACGTCTTATCTCTGCCTAATCATTTAATTCTAACCCCAGTTTATGGTCTAATGGTTCAAAATTAGTAATCGTAAAATTATATTCCTTGCCAATTTCTACTTTATTATCAGAATCGCCCGGATCTTTGAAACTAGTGCCACCTCTCACCCTTGCTAAGCCCTGAATCATCGGCATTATCTCTACAAAAACGCCAAATTCATTGAACTTGATTACTTTGGCTTTCACTTTATCGCCAATTTTATATTTGTCTTTAATATCTTCCCATGGATCTTTTGTCAATCTTTTCAGAGACAAAGAAACCTTGCTATCGCTGACCTCAATAATTTGAACTTTTATTTTGTCTCCTTCTTTAACCACTTCTCTTGGGTTGTCAATCCTTTGCCAGCCGAGCTCTGATATGTGGATCAGCCCCTCCAATCCATGATCAAATTCAATAAAAGCTCCAAAATCAACAACGCCGGTTACTTTACCTTCTATAATATCTCCCTTTTTATAATTATTTAAAGCTTGCTTTCTCTGATCTTTTTCAACGGCTCTTTCAGAAACAATCAAAGTACCCTCCTCATCATTGATATCAATAATAATAACATCTAACTTTTCACCAACAAGCGATTTAAGTTTCTCCAATATTTTATTTTTATTACCCCCGACTACGCGCGGATAATTTTTCGGGGATAATTGGGAAACTGGCAAAAAACCGAAAACTTGATCCAATTTGACAACCAAACCCCCTTTGTTTGCTTCAAGCACATTGACGCTAACAACTTTTGAATCTGCTTGCATTTTTTCAAGGTTATCCCACGCTTTTTTGTGTCCTGCTTGCTTAATAGATAGCTCCAATATTCCTCTTTCATTTTCAATGTCAAGCACGGTGGCTGTAACATGATCTCCAACTTTCAGATTATTATATTCTCCTGATTCGTCATACGCCTCATGGCCTCGAATTAAACCTGTCATAATTTCATCTATATCAATCAAAATTTCATTGCGACCAACAAAAATAACATTGCCTTCAACCAAATCTCCTTGCTTCGGCAAAATTTTATTTTTCGCAGATCCGAGTAATTGCTCCATCTTAGTTGGCATAACTTGTGTTTTTATCATAAAAAATATTCTTTTTTATCCCGGAGAAACAAATCCGAGATAAAATGATTCCAACGGTTAAATTTTGAGCCACAAAAGACCCAAGCGCTGAAACCATTAAATTGGTGTATTATAAACCAGTATAACTGATATTTTTAGGTTTGACAAGAGGAGCGGATATTGGTAAAATTTAAATATAAAAAATTAAAAACTTCAAAATATGTACATACAATGGCATGGTCAATCATGTTTTAGAATCCAAGCAAAAAACGATGACGCAACCACCACTCTCATAACTGATCCATATACTAATGATTATGGATTAAAACTGCCTCATTTGTCAGCTGATATATTGACTATCAGCCACGAACACAAAGATCACTCAAACATCAAAGCCGTTAATGGCACGCAAAAACGCGCCACGCCTTTTTTAATAAATGGCCCTGGAGAATATGAAATTAGTGATGTATTTATATATGGAATTCCAAGCTGGCATGACAATAACGAAGGAAAAGAAAGGGGTAAAAATATCATTTATGTCATTAGCATGGAAAAAATTAATATTGCCCACCTCGGTGATCTTGGCCAAACAGAACTAACTGACAAACAATTAGAAATGATGAACAATATTGATATTTTACTTATTCCCGTCGGTGGAAAATATACCATAAACGCTGAAGAAGCGGCTAAAATTATTTCTCGAATAGAGCCGCGCATTGTTATTCCAATGCACTATAAGATAGCCGGACTAAAACTAGATATTGATGGGATTGATAAATTCATAAAAGAAATGGGCGGCAAAGCCGAGGAAATGGATAAACTAAAAATAGCCAAAAAAGATTTGCCGCAGGAAGAAACAAAACTTGTAATTTTAAAGCCATAACACTGCGAACATCAATATGAAAAAAGAAAAAAATAAAATCAAAATGTACCTCGCGGTCGCTCTAGTTATGCTTATAATAATTACCGCTTGGATTATAAATCTCAAAAATTCTTTCAATAAAAATAACGAGGCGGATTTACAAAATCAGAAGCTTAAACAAATTGTTGGTGATTTTAATAAAATTTTTATTAATACAAAAAACATAAAAGATCAAATGGTAAAAACTCTTAACCAGTCTCCGACAACCACTAGTGCTTTTCTTCAAGGTAGGCCCAAAATTTCTCCTAATCAGCTTTATAAAATAATTGACAAGTTAAACACTAATAACAATTCTACATCAACGACATCAACTTCATCAGAGCTATAAAAATTTACATTTCATTGTCTTCGTATTTTAATTAATAAATATTATGCGCCAAAAAACTTTATCCGATAAAATACAAAAAAATAAATCACACCTATCCAAAAAGATAATAGATAAAGAGACTTCTGCAGTAATTTCATCAACCATGGCCGTTGTTCGTCCGCGTGAAATAGTGGATGAAATGAAAACTTCTTATCTTGATTACGCCATGAGTGTTATTGTAGCGCGCGCTCTGCCAGATGTCCGTGACGGGTTAAAACCGGTCCACCGCCGCATCCTATACGCTATGTGGAATTTAGGTCTAAAATCGGCAGGTAAATTCAGAAAATCAGCTACCGTTGTCGGGGAAGTACTTGGCAAATACCATCCTCATGGCGATACTGCCGTTTACGATTCAATGGTACGTTTGGCACAATATTTTTCTATGCGTTATCCGCTAGTACACGGCCAGGGAAATTTTGGATCCATGGACGGTGACAAAGCAGCGGCCATGCGATACACAGAAGCAAAACTTCACGCCTCTGCCGAAGAAATGCTTATTGATCTTGAAAAAAATACAGTCAATTTCATTCCTAATTATGATTCAACCCAACAAGAACCAATCGTGCTACCAGCCAGTTTGCCAAATCTTCTAATAAATGGCACACTTGGCATTGCTGTTGGTATGGCGTCAAGCATACCCCCGCACAATCTTAGTGAAATAATAAACGGCATATGTCTGTTGATTGACAATCCTCAGGCTGATACAGATGAACTTATTAAGCTTGTTCTGGGGCCTGATTTTCCAACTGGCGCAATTATTTACAATCAAGAAGATATACGTCAAGCATATGCGACTGGAAAAGGCTCAATAGTTATGCGGGCCGGGAGCGAAATCGTAGAAACTAAAAATGGTGGATGTAAGATTATTATTACCTCCATACCTTATCAGACAAATAAAGCGAATTTATTGGAAAAAATAGCAGATCTCGTCAAAACTAAAAAAATAGATGGCATCAAAGATTTGCGCGATGAATCTTCCAAGGGTGATGTACGCGTAGTTATTGATCTTAAAAAAGATGTTTATCCAAAAAAAATATTAAATCAGCTTTACAAACACACAGCTCTTCAGACTTCTTTCCATATAAATATGCTTGCATTGGTTGATGGAATCCAACCGCGCGTATTAACTCTAAAAATGATTCTTGAAGAATACCTGAAACACAGGCAAGAAGTTGTTACAAGACGCACAAAGTTTGATCTTGATAAAACAAAAGCCAGAGCGCATATTCTTACTGGATTAATGCTTGCCCTTAATAAAATAGATGCTATCATAAAAACAATTAAACAGTCGCGAGATCGGGAAGACGCAAAAACAAAACTTGTCCGGCAGTTCAAACTTTCGGAACTGCAAGCCGTTGCCATTCTAGAGATGAAACTCCAACAGCTTGCAAACTTGGAGAGATTAAAAATAGAAACTGAACTCAAAGAAAAGAAAAAGTTAATCAATGAATTGACTGAACTTCTTCAAAGTCCAAAGAAAATATTAGCCGTCATAAAAAAAGAGCTAATGGCAATAAAAGACAAATTCGGCGATAACAGAAAAACAAAAATCATCAAGGGGGCTGTTGACAGTTTTTCGCAAGAGGACCTTATCCCTGACGAGGATATTATCATTGTTGTTACACGCGACGGCTATATTAAGCGCATGCCGTTAGATACTTTTAAAACCCAAGGACGCGGAGGTAAAGGAGTCGTTGGATTGGCAACAAAAGAAGAAGATATTGTAGAAGAATTTTTCACAACTTCAACGCATAAGGATCTTTTATTTTTTACTACGAAAGGAAGAATTTTTCAACTTAAGGCCTATGAAGTCCCAGTCTCATCGCGCATTGCCAAGGGACAGTCTATTGTCAATTTCCTTCAGTTGTCTCCAAATGAAAAAGTCTCTTCAGTACTGTCAATGAATGGCATTGGAGGTTCAAGGTTCATAGTTATGGTTACTAATCATGGCACAATAAAAAAAGTAGCCATTGATGCATTCTCAAATGTGCGCCGTTCCGGACTTATTGCCATAAAACTCAAAAATGATGACACGCTAGCATGGGTTAAGGCAATTTCAAGCGATAAAGATCAAATTATGCTTACTACTCAACGCGGGCAGGGAATTCGTTTTCGCGAAAAAGATCTACGATCAATGGGTAGAGCAGCGGCAGGTGTGCGCGGCGTTCATCTCAAAAAAGATGATTTAATCATTGGCATGGATATTATCAACGAATCAAACAAAAATGGATATATTTTTGTCCTATCCCAAAATGGCTTTGGCAAAATTACCGCTATTAAAAATTATAAAATTCAAGGCCGTGGTGGATGTGGCGTTAAAACAATAAAAACAACAGTAAAAACGGGCTCGCTCGCTTCATCATTTATAATTGATCCTGACAATCTGCCTGAAGAAAGTGTTGGCGATCTTGTTATTATCTCTGAAAAAGGCCAAGTTATCCGTCTGCCAATTAAATCAGTACCAATTCTCGGTCGTGATACGCAAGGTGTTCGTCTTATGCGCTTAAAAAACGCATCAGATAAAGTGGCAAATGTAACACTTGTATAAATCAAAAATTATCTGCGGATAATTGACTTTGCCTTAAAAATTTGTATAATAAAAATATCTCTTTTACTGCTTGTGAAAGCTATTTTTTGTTATCCGGGCATATAGCTCAGCTGGTTAGAGCGTCCCGACAAGCTGGCGCTGTCGGGAAGGTCCCTGGTCAATTTAAAAAAATATGCCAAAAAATAATATTCAGCCCGGAGTTTATATTTTACAAAGTTTAAAAAACAAGACTTATTATATTGGCAGTACAATTAATATTGAAGAAAGATTTAATGAGCATAATTTAGGCAAAGTAGCAGCAACCAAACATTTAAGGCCATGGATTTTAATGTTATTTTTAGACTGTAGAACAATGACCCCTCGTCAGGGGGTAAAAGTTCCCTTAAAAATTGAATAA
>PEXX01000011.1 GCA_002778965.1 Candidatus Kuenenbacteria bacterium CG08_land_8_20_14_0_20_37_23
CAGGGTGATAAGACATGCTTTATCGCCTTACCTGCGGTAGAGAACACAAATTTTAATAAATCTTTAACTCTGAAGGGACAATTGTTCTACTGTCTGATTAATGGAATAGATCATTTTGGTTTTACTTTTTTAGATTCGAAAAGTTTTGAAGAATATAAAGAGAAGTTAAAACAAGAATTAAATAAGAGAGGAATACCTTACGAAGAAAAAGAGCATCATGATGGAAGCAAGTCTCTATTTTTTAACGAGATAAATGGTTATAAAATACAAATAGTATATTTGCCACCATACTATTTTAAGGGGTGATTTTATGGACGAAGTAAAATTTGTTATTAAAAATGGTGAATTAATAGAAAAAGATAAAGCTTGCATTTCTGTTTATAACAAGGCATTATTTTTTGATTTTGCTGTTTATTCAAACATAAAGGTTGTTCAAGGGAAAATGTTTTTGCCCGAACTGGAAATAGAAAAATTATTTGAATCGGCGAAAACAATAGGAGTGGAGCATAATTTTACAAAGGAAAAAATAATAGAATGGATGAAAAAACTAATCAAAGAAAATAATATAAAAGATGCTTTGGTTAGGGTTTTATTGATTGGTCCCGAAAAAGAAATGGAACCAACTCTCTTTTTATTTCCTGTTGGTTTAACTTTTTATCCAAATAAATTTTATAACGAGGGTATAAAATTGATTACTTTTGAGGGTGAAAGATTATTTCCAACGTCCAAGACAAAAGATTTATTGTTAGGATATATTGCTTATAGAAAAGCTGCGAATCAAGGGGCGATTGATGCTTTATTGATAGATAGGGATAAAAATGTTAGAGAGGGGACAAGAAGCAGCTTTTTTGTCATAAAAGGCAATACTTTAATTGCACCACCAAAAGAAAAAGTTTTGGAAGGAGTGACAAGAAAAATAATATTGGAAATTGCACAAAAAATAATGAAAGTCAAGGAAGAAGATATTCCCATAAAGAAAATTAAACAATATGATGGACATTTTATAACAGGAACAACTTTGAATGTTATGCCCGTAAAACAAATAAATGATATTATTTTGCGAGATGAAATCGGAGAGAAAGTTAAAGAATTACAAAAATTGTTTGTAGTTGATAAAATCAAAAAAATCATGTCAATAAAATAGAGATAAAAAATTATTTATTAGTGATGAACAGGAAAATGCTAAATTGGTTTTATATTTTTATATTTTTTGTTATAATGTGTGCATTCGCGAGGCAGTATTTTTTTATTGATTATAATTTGTGATTTTCGGTTTATAAATTATTCTCTGTTATGCATCTAAAATCCTTACAAATTTTAGGATTCAAATCTTTTGCCAAAAAGACTGTTTTTGAATTTGCGAGAGGAATTACGGCGATTGTTGGCCCAAATGGCAGCGGAAAATCAAATGTAGCAGATTCAATCCGTTGGGTAATGGGGGAACAAAGCATTAAGACTTTGCGCGGTAAAAAATCTGAAGATGTCATTTTTGCCGGATCTGACAAAAAAGCGCGACTTGGAATGGCAGAAGTTTCACTTGAACTTGACAATTCTGACAAAAAAGTGCCTATTAATTATAACGAACTTTTGATTTCAAGAAAAATTTACAGAAGCGGCGAGAGCGATTATCTTATCAATGGAGCGAAAAGCAGACTGGTCGATGTAAATTCACTACTGACCAAGGCTAATTTTGGCCATCGTACATATTCTGTTATTGGGCAAGGAATGATTGATAACTTTCTTATGGCTACTCCGCAGGAAAGGAAAGAATTTTTTGAAGAAGCATCGGGTGTGAAACAATATCAGATTAAAAAGAACGAAGCGCTAAATAAATTCAACGGCACATGGCAAAATCTTGGCATATTGAATGTAAAATTATCTGAAATGGAGCCACAACTGAAACTTCTCACAAGACAGGCCAAAAAACTTGAAAAAAGAAAAAAGATTGAACAAGAGTTATATCATGCGCGCTTGGAATATTACAGTAAATATTGGCGAGAGATTGATAATAAATTTTTGGCGCACAAAAAGAAATTGGATGAATACGTAAGCGAACAAAACAAAGCGCACGTGATCACCGAGAGTCTTAAAAATCAAGTTAAGCATATTGTGCAAGACAGCGTGGTGAACGAGAAAATAGAAAAATTACGTGAAAAACAACAGATTGCGATGGAAGATAAGATGAAACTTAAGGAAAATTTGCTTCATCTAAAAATGAAACTAGCTAATGAAATGAGGCAAGTCGTTATGAATGTAAAAAATATATCATACAATGAACTGGAAAATATTAACAGGGAAATTGAATATATTGATATGCGGCACAAAAAATTGATTGGACTTTTAACGCGTGAGAATAACGCAAAGATTATAGTGGAGGAAATAACTGACATCAATAAAAAAGTAGATGAAATTCTTCAGTTCATCAAGCCGTATATAAAAAAAGAAATAATAAACATACAGCAGGAATCTTTTAAAAACATAGAAACGCGTGAATCAATAGCGTCCGGGGAAGAAGAAATACAAAAAAGAGATAAGGAAATAGTAAAAATACAAATAGAAATAAAAAAACTTACAGAAGAAGATCAAAGAAATCGTTCCGGCCTCTGGCAAGCCCAGCAAGCATATCAAGACGAGCAGAACCGGCTAAATAATATAAATGCGAAAATGAATGATGTCCGTGTAGAATTGGCGCGGGTTGAAACAAAAAGATATGATTTGCGCCAAGAAATAAACAATGAACTCGGCAGTCTTGGCGCATTAGCGCAATATCAAGACGACGGGACGGATATAACTAATGAGCAAAAAACGATTTTTGAAAACAGAATTAACAAATTTAAAACAGAGCTAGCAGTTATTGGCGGCATTGATCCGGAGATTGAAGCCGAATATGTGGCGGTAAAAGAAAGATATGATTTTTTGATGAACCAAACCACTGATCTTAAAAACGCGCTTGACTCACTCAAAAAATTGGTGAACGATCTTGACAACACCATCAAAAAACAAATGAAAGAATCTTTTAACGAGATAAATAAATATTTTCAAAAATATTTTAATGAATTGTTCATTGGCGGCAGGGCTGAATTGGTATTAATGCAAGAAAAAGAATTTGAGCAAGAAGAAAAAATAGAGGATGAAGAGAGTGCGTTTGATGAAAAAAAAATCTCCATAAACTTTTTTCAAGAAAAATCAAAAAAAAATGGCTACGCGGGCATAGAGGTCAAAGCCACGCCGCCAGGGAAAAAGTTAAAATCCATTGCTGCTTTGTCCGGAGGCGAGCGTGCACTAACTAGCATTGCTCTTATTTGCGCTATAATTTCAGCTAATCCATCGCCATTTGTTTTATTGGACGAAGTAGACGCGGCACTTGATGAGATAAACTCTATTAGATTTGCAGAAATTTTGAATGAACTGGCACACAAAACACAATTTATCGTCATTACTCACAATAGAGCAACCATGGAGAAAGCCAAATTACTATATGGCGTGACAATTGGCAACGATGGCATATCAAAACTTGTCAGCCTAAAATTTGAAATAGCCAAGCAGTATATAAACAGGTAAAAATTATTGAAATTTTTTGATTTTTTAAAATCAATTACCCCGCCTCAAGCGACGGGGTTAAGATTTAATTTAGATGCAGAATTCCCGGCATCGGCCTACTTTCCCCGAAAGAGTATCATCGGCGCTGGAGAGCTTAACTGCTGTGTTCGGGATGGGAACAGGTGTGGCCTCTCCGCTTGAGACACCGGAAATTCTACATCTAACAAAATAAATAATGTTGTGGTATGGTGGAGGATGAAATCACGCAAGAAAACTCTCCAAGTGAAAGAGTTTATTTATTTCGCCAGAAGTGCAATGATCTTATGATCAATTATAAAAATTCTTGTTAACTTATAATTGTTAACTTAATATAGACTTATAGGAATTCGCAAAAAACCAATTAGTACAGCCTAGGCTGAATGCATTACTGCACTTGTACCCGACTGCCTATCAACCTGGTAGTCTTCCAGGTGGTTAAAAAATCCTAATCTTGGGAACGGCTTCGCGCTTATATGCTTTCAGCGCTTATCCAACCCGAATGTAGCTACCCAGCATGCATGTGGCACACACAGCTGGAACACCAGAGATTCGTCATTCTCGGTCCTCTCGTACTAGAGAATGGGCCCCTCAAGATTTTTACACGCTCACAGTAGATAGGAGACCAAACTGTCTTACGACGTTTTGAACCCAGCTCGCGTACCGCTTTAATTGGCGAACAGCCAAACCCTTGGGAGCTTGTACACCCCCAGGATGCGATGGGCCGACATCGAGGTGCCGAACCGCGCCGTCGCTATGGACGCTTGGGCGCGACTAGCCTGTTATCCCCGGAGTAACTTTTATTCGTTGATCTTCCATTCTCCTATATGAGATGGTCGGTTCACTAACTTATGCTTTCGCAACTGCGCGACTTGTAGGTCTTGCAGTAAAGTTGGCTTGTGGGTTTACCCTATCACTGCGATTTCCATCCGCAGCTAGCCAACCTTTAAACGCCTCAGTTACATTTTATGAGGCGAGCGCCCCACTCAAACTACCCGCCAGATACTGTTCCCTTCACTTTTACATCAAAATTTGTGATTTTATGTTTAACACATAAAATAATTTTTAATATAAAAGTGAAGGGTTAGATATACAAAGCGCCAAGGGTGGTATCTCACTGGCGCCCGAAGGCTCCCACCTATTCTGAACATGAACATTTTATATATCAATATCAAGTTGTAGTAAAGCTTCACGGGGTCTTTTCGTCTAACTGTGAGTAGCCGGCATCTTTACCGGCATTGCAATTTCGCCGAGTCCCTCATCAAGACAGTCCCCAAATCGTTATGCCATTCCTGCAGGACGGAACTTACCCGTCAAGGAATTTCGGTACCTTAGGACGATTATAGTTATCGCCGGCGTTCATCCGCGCTTGGAATCACCGCTGCCTCTCCGATAAATCGGAAAATGACGGTTCATCTTGACGTTCGGACACTGGCCAGGCATCAGCCTCTATACATAGTCTTACGACTTAGCAGAGACCTGTGTTTTTGGTAAACAGTCGCTTGGGGTCTTTCGCTGAGACCCACGAAATAAAAGTCTTGCGACCAATCTCGTGGGTAGGCCTTATTCCGAAGTTACGGCCGCTGTTTTGCCGAGTTCCTTAATGAGGGTTCTCTCGTACACCTTAGGCTTCTCGCCTCATCTACCTGCGTCGGTTTACGGTACGGTTGCTTAATCCCGTTACTTTCAAATTTTTCTTGGCACCTTGTCCGCTAAACTTTGATCCACCCGGAGGTTTCACTTCGCCCGCTCAAAAGCGCAAGCGCTTTTGAGCTAGACACATATAGCCAAAACGTGCTCCAGTTTTCAAGATGCGTCCGTTGAAAGATAAGAATAAAGCAGGGTGCGAATATTAACGCACTCATCCATCCCCCTCACCTTTTCAGGTGAACGGTTAGGCCCGCCTAACCCTGGGTCGATTGCCGTTGCCCAGGAAACCTTAGATTTTCGGTGGGCCGGATTCTCACCGGCCTTTTTGCTACTCATGCCAACATTCTTACTTCTATATTCTCCCCAGCTCCTCACGAATACTGGTTCAACGGATATAGAACACTCCTCTACCCCCTTCACGCATTTTTGCGGTAAAGAATTTACAGCAAAAATGCGTGAAGGGCCTTAGCTTCGGTACTACGTTTAGCCCCGATAAATTTTCGGCGCAAAAATTCTTGACTAGTGAGCTGTTACGCTTTCTTTAAAGGATGGCTGCTTCTAAGCCAACCTCCTAGTTGTATAAGATTAATTACCACCTTTAACACTTAACGTAGATTTAGGGACCTTAGCTGAAGATCTGGGCTGTTTCCCTTTTGACTAATGGAGCTTAGCCCCCATAGTCTGACTGACAGGAACTTATACAGGTATTCGGAGTTTGATTGGGACAGATACTCTTGCGAGCTCAAATCCCATCCAGTGCTCTACCCCCTGCATAATATTAATTGTCGCTAGCCCTAAAGCTATTTCGAGGAGAACCAGCTATTACCAAGTTCGATTGGAATTTCACCTCTAACCACAACTCATCCCAGCGTGTTGCACGGCGCTTGGGTTCGGACCTTTTCCCGCTGTTACGCGGGATTCATCCTGGTCATGGCTAGCTCACTTGGTTTCGGGTCTTATATATACTACCAAAATCGCCCGGTTAAGACTCGGTTTCCCTATGTCTTCCCCCTCACCTTTTAGTCGATTAATTTTAATAATTTACCATTGAAATAAATTTATTAGCAGTCAATAGAAGTTTTATTAACAGCGCTTCTGTTCGTTTGGCTTAGCGGGATATCAACTAAAAAGCGAGGGGTTAAACAAGCAATATACATAAACTCGTTGGCTCATTCTTCAATAGGCACGCCATCGCCCTTGCTATCGCAAGGGAATTTCCAATTTTCAAATAACAATCCAAATAAATATCAAATTTCAAAATTCAAATCCCAAAACAACATTTAGAGTTTTAAGGATTGAAAATCAATTATTGAAAATTTTTTCGGGAATTATATCTGTTGCTTGGAAATTTCATTTGCAATAGCAAATGGCTCTGACTCCTTGTAAACATATGGTTTCAGATACTATTTCATCTCCCTTACCGGGATGCTTTTCACCTTTCCCTCACGGTACTTGTTCACTATCGATCTTAAAAAGTATTTAGTCTTGGATCATAGTCGACCCAGCTTCAGGCAGGATTTCACGTGTCCTGGCCTACTTAAGAAAACTCATAGGATAAGAGTACTATTTTTTGCCTACTGGACTATCACCTTCTTTGGTCTCCGATTTCCATCGGAGTTCGGCTAAATAGTACTTTTGTAACTTATCTTCTGTCTCGCGAGAGACAGAAATCAGAGTCCCTTGCAACCCCCAAAAAAGCAACGGCTCGCGCCTTTATCATTAAATCCATTAATATTAAATATATTAGCTTCGTTAATAAACACTTTTTAGGGTTTAGACTGTTCCCCGTTCGTTCGCCACTACTAGGGGAATTGCCTGCGCAAAGCGCAAGCGTTGTTTTCTTTTCCTCCGCTTACTGAGATGTTTCACTTCAGCGGGTTTACTTCCCGCTCAAATTTTTATTTTGAAAGATTAAAATGATTATTTCTAAAGATAAAAAATTGAGCGGGAAAACTACAATTCGTAGTTGGGTTTCCCCATTCGGAAATCCACGGATCAAAGCTTGCTTATCAGCTCCCCGTGGCTTATCGCAGATTGCTACGCCCTTCATCGCCTTTTTAAGTCGAGGCATCCACCATATGCATTAAAAATTGCGAATTCCTAAAAATCTATATTATAATTTATGATTTTTGGAAAACCCTGTTAAATTTGCCTAATCTATTTAACAGAGTATAATCGAAATTGCATTTGTCTTTACTTTCTCCTTAATATAAAATTTTTAGTGAGCTAGCCTGACTGTTATTTTAGAAATAAATCCCCTAGAATTCTAAAATAATAAATAAAAGTCTAAGGGAAAAATTTCTAAATCATTCATTATAATTATCTTACTTGCTTCCACTCTGTTTTTTGTGAATTAAAAAACCGCTTGTTGCTAAGCGGCGGTTTAGCAAAAAAACGTACGTAATTATCAGCCGCTTAGTGTATCTAATAATAAGTTATTGTCTCGCATAGAGTTTTTAAGAGTTTATCCAGAGAGGTTTTGGCTAAAATTAGTTATAAAACAAAACGTTGTGGATACTTATCTAATCTGGGGTAATTATATCTCAAGATGACAAAACTGTCAAATACTGTTAAAATAAAAGTGAATTCATTGAATCAAATAGATTGAGCGGGACTAATTGATACTGAATTTACCAAACTCGCTAAACCCACCTAAAATATGATCTCATATTTAAAAGGTAAAATATTAGCTAAAAATCAAAAGTCAGTCATTGCCGTTGTACACGATATTGGTTACGAGATTTTTGTGACGGAAAATTTTTTGGAAAAGATAAAAGTCAACGATGAAATTGAACTGCACACTTATTTAAAACACGACGAGGATAATATGGCCCTTTACGGTTTTAGAGACAAAGAAGAGCTTCTGTTTTTTAAATTGTTGATTACTATTTCCGGCGTGGGTCCAAAAACCGCTCTTGGCGTGCTTGAAGTGGCAAAGTTGGCCGATATTAAAAAGGCCATTCTGCGCGATGAGCCTTCTATATTATATAAAGTTTCCGGCGTGGGCAAAAAAACAGCGGAGCGCATTGTGGTAGAGCTGAAAAATAAAATAGACGCTTTACCTATGACAGAAAAAGAAATTAGTTTTGGCGATGTTAACAGCGAAGTCTTTGATGCCCTAGTTTCCCTTGGCTATGCGCAAACTGATGTGCGCGAGGCATTAAAACAAATGCCAGAGACGGTGGAGAAAATGGAAGAGAAAATTAAAAAGGCATTAAAAATTTTGGGGAAGAAATAAAAGTTAAATAAAAGCAGTATGACTATCCTACCAAAAATGTTCACTAGAGAATTCCCTTTAATACTATGTGAGGTATGGGGAAAAGGATATGATTTCTTTTTGGGTAAAAAAATAAAGACATTTCCTCGTTATATTTTTATAATTAAAAATGGGTTAGTAGATGCTTATAGAAATAATCGGGCGCTAGATCGGGAGCTTAACAATTTATTTTATCGGGAGATAAAAAAAGACCGTAAATTTCTTGAAAAATTTTATATTGAATATTTAAAAAAATTTCAAATACTGCAAAAATTATGGAACAAAAAATTTTTAACCAGGAAAAATTTCTATAAATTTATTGATGGGCTAATTGATTTCTGGCAAGCAATTTATGCTGCTCTTTATATCCCGTTAGAAGATAAAATGTTTTGTAAAAATGACATTGAATTAATGGTTAAGCTAAGAAAAAAAAATTGATATTGCGGCGGATAAAGCAACGCATATTATTACTAAGAGTTTAAAACATTATTACCCAAAATTTGATAGCTTGGTAAATTATATTATTTTTGGAGATTTAAAGAAAGATAAAATTGATGAAGATATAATTGAAAGATTATCACGAGGGACGTTAATAATGGTAGACGAAAAAATCGTCACAAAAGAACAATTTAAATATCTAAAAAGTAAATATAACTTCGGTATAGAAAAAATAAAAATAGATAGAAACAACAGGCAATTTAATGGGCAAGTGGCCTGCAATGGACAAGTTAAAGGCAAGGTTAGGCTGATACTTAAACGTGATGACATTTCTAAATTCAAAAAAGATGAAATACTGGTTAGCACGATGACTGTTCCTGATTATCTTCCAGCAATGAAAAAAGCCAAAGCCTTTATTACTGACGAGGGTGGTGTAACCTGTCATGCCGCTATTATTTCCCGTGAATTAAAAATCCACTGCATCATCGGCACTAAAATCGCCACTAAAGTTTTAAAAGATGGCGACTTAGTAGAGGTAGATGCCAATAAAGGATTTGTTAAAAAACTTAAAAATTAGCTTCTATCTTATAAACATCCCGTCTCCAAAACTGTAAAATCGGTATTTTTGTCTGATGGCCTTTCTATAGATATTTAAAATTAATTTTCTCCCGGCCAAAGCCGAGACCAACATCAATAGCGTTGACTTGGGTAAATGAAAATTAGTTATTAAACTATCCACAAATTTGAATTTATACGGCGGATAAATAAAAATATTTACCCATTTTGCTCCGGCTTTAAGCCGGCTTTTTTGATTGGCGAGCGCTTCCAGCGCGCGGCATGCGGTGGTGCCAACGGCAACAATCCGTTGGCCTTGTTTTTTATAAGCATTCAGGCGCTCTGCCGTGGCCGGGTCAAGCTCGGCCAATTCCGAGTACATTCTATGTTGTTCTATCATCTGAACTTTAACCGGCTGAAAAGTCCCCAAACCCACATGCAAGGTGATAAATTCCATTTTAACCCCTTTTTTCTTTAGCTTGGCTAATAAATTTTTCGTAAAATGCAAACCGGCGGTCGGGGCCGCCACCGAGCCTTTTTTCGCGGCAAAAATCGTCTGATAAGCTTGTCTGATTTTTTTTGAGTCCTTAGTTTTAATATATGGCGGCAAAGGAGTCTCGCCTATTCTATCAACAATATCATCAAATTTTTTGCCGGAATAATTAAATTTGGCCAGCCAGTTGCCATTGGATAAATGTTTAATGATTTTACACTTTAATTGTCGATCGCAAGCCATGACCTGTAAATTGCCGGCTGTAATTTTTTTATTCAATAAAACTTCCCAACAGTTATTTTTAATTTTATGCAATAAAAAGACTTCTATTTTGCCGCCAGTTGGTTTTCGCATTATGAGCCTAGCCGGAAATACTTTAGAGTCATTAAAAATCAAAACATCGTTGCTTGTCAAATATTTGTTCAGATTAAAAAAATTATCATGCGTTAATTTCTTCGTTTTTTTATCAACAACCAATAACCGCGACTTGTCGCGCGGTTTGATGGGTGTTTGAGCAATGAAATTTTTTGGCAAATAATAATTAAATAGTTTTAGCTTCATTTTCAAATTTAATTTTATAATACAACAAAAATTTCCTGCAGGTTTTAGAAAATTTACAAAACAGCATATAATACCGAGTATGCGGCCTATCCCGCCCTTTCATTTATATGTTTTATATGTCTGGAATGGCTGGATTCGACCAAAATTCGCTTTTCTCTGTTCGGCGGTAATTTGAGGAATAGTGCTATAAAAGTTGAAAAATAGCTTTTTATGCAAAAAATAATTAATGAAATCCGTGGGAATGGTCACCAAATTTTATTCCATACGCATGGACCCAAATATCTATATTAATCCATTTATCATCAATCTTAACTTGAAGATACTGATGGGGTGAAATATACCAAATTTGCGTCCACCTCAGGCGTATGTCGTCTTCTGTAAAAAAACCACTTTTGACTAATAGCGTTCTCATCACATAATTAATATTTGTACAATGCAGAAATCCGTTCTTACTCCAGAACGCCCCAATATCGTGCTTGAAAACATCAAAAAACTTCAAATAAGTCATAACACGATAACCTCTGTATTTGGCAACCAGCAACTTGTAAGCACTTTTCAAACATTCTTCTTTATTAAGCGATTTTTTTATTTCATTAATTATTTTTTGCATTTCATTGGGCAGCACATCTGGTATTGGAGTTTTTGAGAACAAGTCTAAGGGCATAGTCGTGAATTTTTAAAAGCTATTTTTCAATTTCACACAACGCATCGGCATCATCCGAAGTTTTTGTGTAACGATAGCGGAATAGAATTTATGTGTAGGCTTCCGTGAAGCCGCAGTCGGATATAGTTAGTTATGTGATGTAATTAAAAGTTTTTGTTTTGCGAAGTAAAACATTATTTTGGGCTATTTTTTTAAAATTTTTAAAATAAAATCGTGTAAATTTTTGTATGCTATTTTTTCGACATCTTCTTTTTTAAAATTTAAATTAAGTTTGTCAATTAAATTCGGGAAGCACGTCACATCCTCAAAATCTTTTATTAAAGATAATTTTGGGTTAACCATCCCATCAAAATCAGAACCCAAGCAGACAGTATTTATGGAGGATTTTTTAATCACGTGATCAATATTTTTTACGATGTCATCTATTGTTTCCCCTCCAATGAGTTTATTGACTCCCGCTATACCTATCAAACTATTTCTTTTATGAACTTCCTTGATTTGTTCGTCAGATAGATTTCTGTCATCGTCGTAAACTGTTCGATATGCGGTATGAGATACTATAAAAGGTTTGTTATAATTATCAACCATGTTCCAAAACAAGGATTCACTCATGTGCGCTACGTCCAATATCATTTCCTTTTTTTCAACTTTATTAAGTAAACGCAATCCTTCTTTAGACAATTTACCATCTTTTATATATCTATTTTCTCCTCTCCATGCGATTCCAATAGATCGCAGCCCCATTTCATAAAAAATATCTAAATCCCTTATATCTTCTAAGGGGGCAGCACCTTCCATATTAAATAAAAATCCAATTTGATCATTTTGTAAATGAGTTAAATCCGTAGCTGATAAAATGAGAATAATATTTTTACTCTCAGACAATATTTTTTTATATATATTAAATTGTCCCAACGCTTGTTTTTTTGTTTGTGCGAATATGGTTGCAAAAACAAGCTGCACATTACCCTTAACTAATCTTGGATAGTCTACTTGATTAATACAGTTATACTCACTTTTAATATAACAAGCATTAATTTTATTTTCCTTAAAAAAATTTTTATTTGTCACCAATTGGATATTAGCCGCAATATCCTGGTGGGCATCGTATATTTTCATAATTATTTTAATTTAGGTTTAAATTCACTATGTAACTCATTGTTTTCAGATGTTTGGATTTCTTGTTTTAATTCTCTTGATGATTCGCGTATAGAATAATTCCAAATGTCTTGTAATTGTCTTTGGGATAACTCTCTTGCTGATTCGGGGAAATAAATCTTTTTGTTGTCTTTGATAATATCAAATTGAGAAATTTCAGTAGGTTCAGTTTTTTGATTTTCCGCTGATATTTCAGATATTCTATTTCTAATTTTTATTATTTCTATATCTAATTCCACGCCTTCCGAATATACATCATTTACTGCTATTTCAGCGCTTATGAGATTGCCTGTGATTTTTTTTCTGTTAATTTCAAAATCTTCCAGCATATCTTTAACGTCTGATATTTTTTTCTTGATTCTTCCTGGTAAATTACCTATTTGTGCATAAAGTTCTAATATTCTCTGGGTTATCGCTTGTTCGTCTAAAGATAGTACTCGTTGTTTGATTTCTTCTGCAGACAATCCTCTTGATTTTTGTCTATTGGCATAAGCTTCGGATAATCTTTGATTGTTAATAAAAAGTTCGTCAACTTCTTTGGAAGTCGTTTCTGTATCCGTGACGATTTTTCCTATCATATCAGTTGGCACCAATCTAAAATCTAAAATATCTGGCAATATACTACCAAATTCTCTTCTTAGGGTTTCATAAAGGTTGTTTAATTCTTTGGTATTATCCTGGGCATGATTTCGATTTTTTATTAGGTAGTTCATCATCTCTGCTCCGGAAAAATGTACAACCTCAACTCGATCTGGACGATATCTTTCGGTACCGGTTCTATCTTTATAAATTTCACAAACACTACTCAACAAAAGATATAAATTTGATTTCATTACGATTCCTTCTGGATTACTACCATTTCTTGTTATTGCTTCAATGGTTTGTTTAAGATAATTATGTGCCATTTCGGCAACTTGCTCAGGATTTATACTTATCTCAGTTCCATTGTCATCAATATATAGTTGCTCATTCTTACCTTGTTTTTTAGCAAGGTTAAAAATATTGCCTTCTTTATCAACAAAATTTCCAAATAAACCAGGATATTCTCTTGCTAGAACTTCCATGGCCTTCGCAAAAAAAGGTTCTTGTTCAAAAAATAGTTGCGATGTTAGTTGAATATTGCTAGGAAAAAGTCTTTTTAATGATTCATAATGTAGCTGTGCGGGTCGTTGGAAATTACCTTCCAATATACTTTTAATTTTTTCTTTTGCCTCGGAATTTATAACCGAGTGAGTTAGAGGCAATGTTGTCTGGTCTGTTAATGGAAGTTCTTGTCCACCAATTTTAAGAAAAGCAGGTTTATAAATTTTTGCATCACCTCGTATATGTTCATGCAAAATAACCGGGAATCCTTCTTGAGCTAAAAAAAGTGTTGGGGCGTTAAAATTGCCAACATGTGCGCTACGCAATACACTACCGCCATTTTGTTGATGATCGTGTATTGCTTTTAAAGAATAATTTTCACCGTTTGTAATTTTAAACATATTTTTAAAATGAATTTGGAAATGCTTTGGACCAAATGTCCT
>PEXX01000042.1 GCA_002778965.1 Candidatus Kuenenbacteria bacterium CG08_land_8_20_14_0_20_37_23
GACTGGCACTCTTGCCAAGGAAACTGGTTCGACCACTACTTACTATATTGATGGTGATGAAAAAAGGCCAATTGCTACCGGAGATGCGTTTGATGCCAACAATTTCAATTGGAGTTATTTAGTCACTGCCGCCAGCTTGTCAGGATATACTGACGGCGCTTCAATCACTGGCGCGGAAACTGGCCTAACAACTGTTTCCGGCACAAGCAGTGATGAAAGCGCGGGCGGCAATGTGACAGTCGCTTTGGCCGCAAGCACACCGTCTGCGACAACGATTATCAGCGATACTGTACAAACTGGTCAGGGATTAGTCCCGATGGTGACTGTTAACTTCACAGCTCCAGCGAGCGGTGATGTGACTGTGACCAATTTGAAATACAAAAGAACGGGCATTTCAGCTGATGCTGACGTGCTTGATCTATATTTGTATGATGGTATGACTCGTTTGTATCAAGGCGGGTCTCTTTCATCAAATTACGCGACATTCAATAGTTCAGTTGGTCTATTTACAGTCCCAGCCGGAACGACCAAAGCAGTTACTTTGAAGATTGATTTGAATCAAAATACCAGCGCGGGCAAAACTATGGGATTTGAGTTGACCGAAGTAACCACAAAAAATGATGCGACAGTTGACGGTAGTTTGCCGTTAACAGGTAATTTAATGACGACCGCTTCAGTGACTGATATGGGTTATGTTAATACAACTCACGGCAATGTGCCGACTTCAGCCCAAACCGTAAATCCCGGCGAAGAAGATTTTGAAATCTACAAACTTGGCATTCAGGCCAATGACCAGGATCTACAATTGGAATATTTGAAGCTCACTTTGCTTGGCAGTATTGATGTTGATGATATTGAGAACATTGAAATGACTGTCAGCGGCACGACTCTGGCGGCCGGAACTATTAACAGCGACAGAGAATTAATTTTTGATTTGACCGGTAATCCATATTTAATTGAAAAAGGTCAAAACAAAATATTGTCATTCCGCGGAGATGTTGCCAAAGGTTCTACCAGAAATTTCCGTTTTAGCGTGGAATATTCTTCGGATATGGTTGTGAAAGATAAGAACTATGGCGTGTATGTTATCCCGATTGGCAATGGGACTGCTGATTCAACTTGGTCAGCTTTGAAGTCAAGCCCTTCCACTCATGTTTATACTATTAATGAAGGTTCATTGGCTATCAGCCTTGACACAAGCTCACCGACTGAAAACGTGGCAGCTTCCGCGACCAACATAAAACTTGGTACTTGGAAATTTGAAGCGACCGGAGAAGATGTTAAGGTAAAAACCTTGAAAGTTGTATCTGACACTACCGGCGGCGCAGGTTTAGATAACGGTAAAGTTATGGTTAATGGCGAACAAGTTGGTTCGACCACTAATTTAACCGAAGATATTCCTATATCATTCTCGTTTGGCTCAAGCTTTATTGTGCCAGCAGGCGAATCCGTGCTTGTTGATGTTTATGCTGATATCAAGAATACTTCAGGCACGAACATTACCAGCGGCACAGTCAGAGTCAGTTTAGACGCGGCTTCGGGCAATGCCCAAGGTCAAGCTTCACTGACTTCCATTGACGCGCCATCAAGTACAAACAACGGTACAGTTTTGACGGTCAGTGCTTCAACTCTGACACTTACTGCTTATAGCGCTTATGGCGACCAAAATATGGTTATTCCAGCTGTCGGCGCTAAAGTAGCTTCGTTTATAGTCCAGGCGGGTGCTTATGAGGGCGTTACCATTGATACAATAAATATTGATAACGCTACTTCCGGAGTGATGCAGAATATGAAGTTGATGACCGAATCAACTCAACTCGGTTCAACTAAGGCCACATTGACTTCAACTACAGAGACTGACAATGTCTTTACTGTCAATTTGCCACTGGCGGCTAATGAGTCAAAAGTAATTGACGTTTATGCCGATATTAAAGCCGGTATTGATGCCAATTCTATTGATCTTGACGCAGGCGCGGTAGGTACGACAGCAGTAACAGGGTCCACTGTTTATCATAACAACAGTTCATTTGGCGGTGATGCCGATGTTTCAACGCAGACAATGACACTCACGACCGGTACTATTACCAGTGCGGCTGATGGTGCGAAACCGGATGCTGACATTATTATTGCCGGTACAAGCAAGGTGCTTATGCATGCTGTCAAATACACAGCTACTAATGAGGCATTCACGGTAACGAAAATGAAGATTGATCAATATGGCGCAAGCGCCAGTGATTCAGTCGGCAGAGTAATTCTTGAATACAAGAATAAAGCCGGCGCTACGGTTGAAAAATACACTTATTTGAATTCAACCAGTACAGCTGACTTTACAGGCCTTGATGTCTATGTGCCAAAGGATGGTTCGGCCACAGTCAAAATGTATATTGATGTGCCAACTATTAGCGCAGGCGCTGATTCAGGCGATTTGCCGAAATTACTCTATATCTATGACCAAGGTTTTTCGGCTACAGGTGAATCATCTAATACTGTTGAGACAGATGATTCCGGTGCGGCTCACCTCTCGGGTAATGCCATGATTGTCAGAAAGACCAAACCGACAGTGACTCTCGTGTCATTGCCGAGCACGGTTTTAACTGACGGTACCAAGGTAATTAGTAAGTTCACAATCACGGCTGACGCGGCCGGTCCGGTTTATTTTAAGGAATTGAACTGGACATACGCCACGACTTCGGGTGTTGATATAACCGACAGCACGATATATCTATATCGCTCTGGCCAGTCAACTGCTTTGAACTCGGCTGACAGCTTGTCAGGTGACGCATCGCCGTCGATTGAAGTGGCACTCACGACTGAAGAGGAAATAGCAGCCGGTAGCTCGCAAACTTATGAGTTGAAGGGTACGATCACCGGTTCACAAGCCAATAGATCGTTCTCAACCAACTTGAAGGAGTCAGCTTCCGCGGCGACAGCCGGTACCAGCACAACATATGCCAATTTGGCAGTGTATGAGACTGGCGGCTTGCTATGGTCTGATGGCGCTGATACTGATCGCGCTTCTGACTACGCTGACTGTCATTATGTCAAGAGCTTGCCAACCGATTCACAAACAATGACTCAATAATTCTGATTATATAGTCTAATGTGAAAAGGAAGGAAAGTTTATAGAATGGAAGAAGGCCCCTTGCGTAAGCAAGGGGCCTTTGAGTTTGGAAGACAAAGAAAACAAGAAAAAGAAAAAACATGAGAATATTTAATATTGCCAATAAGTGGTATTTTTGATATGATAATTACAAGCGGAGTGGATTATTATTAACTTTTTTTATAAACGTGAACGAAAATAATTTCAACCAACAAAACGATTTAATGCCGCAATCCGGCAAAAATAATAACAGTTTTAATAAAAAGGGGATATGGCTTGCGGTGGCAATAATAGTTTTTGGCATTTTTGGTTATACTGTCTATAAATATTTTCAACCAGCTGGTGACGAAATTGGCAGCCAAGATCAATTCGTTGTCAGTCATGAGGAAGCCCTGACGGATTTTGAAGATGAAGAAGCAGCAACAGGCGAAGAAATAGAAGTGCCGGAGAGCGCTCGGGATAAATTTCAGCCTGTGATTGACTCGGCGCTTAAAGCAATTGCGGATAATAAACCGTCAAAAGATGAATACGGCGATCTTAAAGAAGATTATTTGACAGCGGCATCAAGTTATATGATTTTGAGTGAATATATTAAGGCGGAAGAATTTTTCAAAAAAATGATTGGAATCTGGCCGGATGACTATAGGGCCAATCTCGGTTTGGCTGATTTATATACCTATATGCATTTGTACGAGCAGGCGGCGTTGACGCTTGCTCATGTGGTGCAAAAATATCCCGAGGATTTTAGAGTTTATTTAAAATTGGCTGATTTGTACGTGAACCGAAGTATTTTGCCGGTTGAGACAATTAACCAAAAAGTTTTAAGGATTTATGATCAAGGCGTAAAAAAAGCCAATGATACAAAAAATATTTATAAGAGTTACGCTAATTTTTTGGAAAATAATATGAATGATTTGGGGAAGGCTTTGTGGGCGGAAAGAGAATATAACAAATTAATTGTGGAGGAAGACAGCACGGAGATAAATAGACTGGAATCAATGCTTATAGAGAAATAAGTACTATGGTGTTCACTAAATTAGAAAAAATTTGTAAATACGGACTGATAGTACTCGGAGTTACCCCATTAATAGCGAGTAATTATTTTATTTTTCCTTTTGTTCATCTCAAGAGTATTTTTTTTCGGGTTGTCATGCTGTTGTTGATATTGCTTATAAGTGTAGTAATTTTGGGAAAAGGCAGGTGGCGCGGGCGCGGGAATTATGTTTTTTACAGTTGGCTCATTTTTTTGGCTAGTCAGATGTTTGCGGCGATTTTTGGAACAGACGTCTACCGCAGTATGTGGGGAAATTTTGAAAGAATGGAAGGAGGGTGGCAATTATTGCTTATTGGTGTTTATTTTTTCTGTTTAATTAATTTTTTAAAAAACAAAATTGATTGGTTGTGGCTGTGGCGAGTTTTTCTTTTTACTTCTGTCGCTGTAGGAATTTTGGGTTTAATTAAAAATGGATTGGCAATCGCCAATAACGATTGGTCCACACTTGGCAATAGCGCGTATCTTGGGGTTTATATGATGATGGCGGTTTTCGCGGCGGCATTGATGTTTTATTTGAATGAGAACAGATATTGGCGTGGTTTTTATCTTGCGGCGGGAATATTTTATTTTTTAATTCTACTCGGTTCGGCCAGCCGCGCGCCTATACTTGGTCTGATAATTGGTTTATTTATTGGCGGCGCGGTATATTACAAAAAATTCAGAGCAAAGTGGAAAATATTTTTTTTGATTGTAATAGCGATGATTTTTGTACTTGGCGGTATGGTTTTTTGGCAAAGAGATTCAAGTTTCGTTCAAGTGACGCCTTTTTTGCGGAGAATTAGCCATATTTCTTTGAATGATACAAGCACTAATAATCGGTTGCTGGTGTGGCAGGGCGGACTCCATGCTTTTCTTGATAGACCGATCTTGGGATACGGACCGGAAAATTTTGCTACTGGCTTGAACAAACATTATAACCCAGCGATCAGCGAAAATTGGTTTGACCGAGCGCATAATTTTTTTATTGAACTTTTGGCGACATCAGGTATACTGGGATTTTTGGCTTTTGCTTTTTTTATTTTTTTTGTTTTCAAAGATATTATTAAAATTTTTTCCAAAGATAGGATGTTGGCCGCCATATTTTTTGCTTTCATCGTAGCTTATAGTGTGGTGGCGTTGTTGCTTTTTAATAATTTGTTAATTTATTTGCCATTGATTGGCGCAGCTGCGACCATGGGATTTTTTAAAAATGAATTATTTGCCAGCAAAGAAGAAGGTGCAGTTAGCAGTTTTTTGATAAAAATGAAATATATTATTTGTGGAGTAGTGGTCTTGATTGTTTTGGTTGGTTTTAATGCCATGGTCATAAAGCCGGTGAGAGCCAATCTGAATATGGCGAACAGTATTAGGTACGCGGTGGTTGACAAGGAAAGGGCGCTTGATTATTATAGAAAAGCGCTGGCACTTGGCAGCTATGGATCGCGAGAAATAACTTTACAATTGTCGCAAAGCACAGTTGAAATGATTTCTTCCAGCGAATTTGAAAACAAAGATAAAAAAATATTTTTTGAGGAGGCGGAAAGCCGAATGAAAAAAATATTAGAAAATAAACCAGGTGATTTTCAGACAAGAATTATTTTTGGACAACTGTATGTGACGTATGCTTTGATTAATCCTTATTATGCGCAACAAGCCATAGAATTACTCAAAAATAATATTAGTGATTCGTCCGGGCACGTGGATATTTATTTTCTTTTGGCACAGGCGCATTGGATAGAAAATGATAAAGCGACGGCAGTCAAATATTTGGAAGAGGCGTATGCAGTAGCGCCTCGCGATCAGCAAGTTTTGGAAAATTTGATGAATATGTATGCGCAAGCCGGCGAAAAAGAAAAAATATTAAAAATAGGCAAGGAATATCTGGAAATTTTTAAGCAATTAAAATCAGAAAAATATCGGAAAGTAGGAGAGTATTACTATGTTGCTAATTTAGTTGATGAATCGGAAAAAGTTTTGATTAGTTACGCTATACCAGCAGACGTGAATTATTGGCGAAATTATGTTTCGTTAGCATCTATTTATGAAGGACGCGGCCAGCTTGCTGAAGCGATAAAAATATTAGAACAGGCGCTTAACAGTCATAATAACTGGCCGATAGACGTTCGACAAACGATTAATGATTATATGGATAGTTTAAAAAGTGTTATTTAAAAAACTATTAATAATTAATTGGATTTTTTATATGAATAAAAAAAATATTTCTTTTGTTTCAATAGTTGTTTTATTGGCAATAGGAGCAGGATGTCTACCGGCATCGGCAAATTATAATTCGGTTACTTGGGGGACAGACACAACTTTATTTTTTCCTGGAGTAGCGGCAACTACGGGCGCGGTACAAGGTATTAGTATTAATGCCAGCGCTAATTCATTTATAAACGATTATATTGCTGATGTAGCTAGTCTTCGGATAGAAATGTATCCAAACTCGGAGATACACCTTAGATCTGCGGATAGAAAAATTTTTACGGCTGACATTGAAACAGCGGAAACAGTCTGCTATGAGGATTACTCCACTTTTGATTATGCGACCCCGGAAAGTTACGCAACGTTCACCATTACTTTCACCGATGGTGGGAATTGTCCGACGACTGAGGTGGTGGTGGATACAAGTGAAGAAACTCCCAGCGCGGGTGATAATCAAAAAATTGATTTATTGGAATTAATCGGGGTCAAAAAAGCCGCCAACCTAAAGGTTGATGATCAGGTCAGTTTTTACAGTAAAGGAATTATGGAAATAATTACGGTCAGGAGCATGGCTTCTACCAATGTCAAGGTGGAATTGCAGAAATTGAATAAAGAGCTAACTTTAATTATTGGCAAGATAAAAAATATTGATATTGACGCTGATAATTATCGGGACGCGTCACTGGAAATAAGCGGATTGGCCGGAGGAAAATTTGATTTAAAAATTACTCCGATTAATAAAATAGAGGTTAGCGGAGTTCTGCCAGGCGATTTGATAAAAATCGCTGACAGTAAAGTAGTATATTATTTTGGAGCCGATAGCAGGCGTTATATTTTTCCGAATGAAAAAATATTTATGAGCTGGTATAGTGATTTTTCTGGCGTAAAAACAGTAAGCGTTGCTGATATGGCCAAAATTCCTTTGGGCAGTTTGATCACATATAAACCAGGTGTAAAAATGGTCAAATTTACCACCAACCCTGATGTTTATGTGATAGCGCGCGGAGGTGAATTTAGGAAATTGAGAGATGAAGCAATGGCCAAAAATTTATTTGGCGCTGATTGGAATAAAAAAATAGATGACATCAATGACGCTTTTTATAGTAGTTATGTTTTTGGAAAGACTTTGATCGCCGAAGCAGAGTATAATGTTGAAATGTGCCAAGCGCAAAGTCCGACCATTAGCGTTGACAGGGATATATGAAATACAAAAGAGCGATAAGACATGGCTTATGCTTTTAAATTATATATTTTTTCCGTTTCTTCTATCATTCTCTTCAGAGCAAACTTTTTTGCGTTTTCAACGCTATTTTTTGTCAATTCCTCGCGCTTGCCTTTGTTTTGTATTAGATTGATTATTTCTATTCCAAGCTTGTTAAAATTTTTTGCCGCTACTAAAACACCGGTTTTATTATTCTCCACGATTTCAGGACTGCCGCCAACAGCAGTGGCAACACTAGGTATGCCGGCAGTTTGCGCTTCAATCAGAGAGTAGGAGAGGCCTTCTTTGATTGAAGCCAGGACATATATGTCAAAAGCTTTTAAATATTGGCTGGCATTAAAAACATTGCCAAGAAGATAGACATTCTCATTGAGTTTGTAATCATCAATCAATTTTTCCAATCTCTTTTTTTCTTCGCCTTCGCCAATGATTAAGAATTTTGCCCTGGGCTCTACCTCAATTGTTTCTCTGGCTGCTTCAATTAGGTAAATCAGCCCCTTATTTTTATACAAATGCGCAATTGTGCCGATATAATAATCCGTCATTGATAATCCGCGGTCAGGAATTAAATCATTCAGTTTTATTCTGGCTTCGTCTTGAGCAAGAAATTTTATATTTTCCAGATCAATTCCATTATAAATAACTGTGATTTTGTCAGTTCGGCAGATTTTGTGTTTGAGTAAGGATTTTTTATCAAATTCTGAAACGCAAATAAAATGATTTTTGAATTTGGCCGATATGCGTTCAGCGGCTAGATAAAACATTTTTTTAAAAAATGATAAATCTTCATTCAGCACGAAACCGTGCACTGTGTATAATATTTTTTTGATCCCCGCGATTCTAGCGGCGATTGCGCCCATGGCTCCGCTCTTGGAAGAATTCAAATGAACAATGTCTGGTTTTATTTTTCTGCAAAGTTTAATTATATCAAAAAACGCGTTGATATCGCTCCACATATTTATTTTTCTTTTTAAATTATTCATAAAAAAAATACCAGCATTGATTTTTTCAAGTCTTTTTATCAGCTCTCCGTTTCTGTCTTCGCCAACCGCGACATTCACTTGCCAATTATTTTTGCTGAAATAATAAGCCAAATCAAAAACATATGTTTGCGCTCCGCCCCATTCAGATTGGGTTACTATGTACAGTATTTTTATTGGCTGGTTTTTTTTGTCCGGCCGTATTTGATTTTCGGACATAAGTTTTGTATAATATAATTGATTATACTGTTAGTATAGACAAAATCATATCGCTTGGCAACTTGTTTCCTAAGATTAAATTGCCAAATCGTATATTTCTATAGGCTAATATTTAATATGACCATCCTCATCACTGGCGGAGCCGGGTTCATCGGCTCGCACCTCACTGAATATTTATTAAATCGGGGACACAAAATAATTGTTCTTGACAATTTTTTTACTGGCTCGCCAGATAATTTAAAACACCTAAAAAATAATCCTAATTTAAAAATTATCAAACACGATATTATTAATATGCCCAGCAAAGAAAAGCTGGATTTTGGTAAAACAAAAATTGATCAGATATACAATTTAGCCTGTCCGGCTTCACCGATTCATTATCAACATAATCCTATAAAAACAGTCAAAGCAAGTGTTTTAGGCCTGCTCAATATGTTGGCGTTAGCCAAGTTAAATGACGCCAGAATTTTACAAGCCTCAACTTCAGAAGTTTATGGCGATCCGCTAGAACATCCACAGCGGGAAAGCTATTTTGGCAATGTCAATTGTATCGGTCCTCGCGCTTGCTATGATGAAGGTAAAAGATGCGCTGAAACAATTTGTTTTGATTACCACCGTCAGCACCAAGTTGACATTAAGGTCGTCAGAATTTTCAACACCTATGGTCCAGCTATGGCCAAAAATGACGGTCGTGTTGTTTCTAATTTTATTATACAAGCGCTCACAGGCAACGCGCTTACTATTTATGGCGCCGGCTCGCAAACTCGCAGTTTTTGCTATGTGGATGATTTGGTTGAAGGAATAGTCAAAATGATGTCAACTCGTAATTTTATTGGTCCTGTTAATCTTGGCAATCCAAACGAGCTCACCATCGACTGGCTGGCCAAAAAAATTCTTGCTCTTACCGGCTCGCGCAGTAAAATTGTCCACCAACAGTTGCCAGTCGACGACCCGATTCAGCGTCGCCCCGATATCTCCTTGGCCCAAATGAAGCTTAATTGGCAACCCAAGACAACTATCGAGGCAGGTCTTAAAAAAACCATCAAGTATTTCAAGAGCCAATTATAATTTTTTATTTTATTTATTGTCAATTTATTTTTTTGATCAGAACTAATATTGCTTGAGCTTTGAGTTTTGTTTCTAAATTTGACTATTTTTTTAAAATATTCTATTCTTTAAACAATGTTCTTCGCTATATTTATTTTTTAAAAAAGTCAAATTTTTCTTTACTTTGTCACTACTTCAATATTATGCCCCAAACAACTCGTCGCCGACTTGCCATTACAATCATATTCATTATTATTTTGGCTGTTTTTTCGTGTTTAGCTGATTGGCATGTTTCTCCAATAGATGAAAAAAGTTCAGGATACAGCGTTCCAGGTTATATTCCTCTAGCTGATTTTTGGAATAAATTTGATTATCATCTCGGCTTGGACCTTAGGGGGGGCACGCACTTGATCTATCAGGCTGATACCTCGCATATAGAAGAACGCGATAGGGATTCTGCAGTTGAGGGTGTTCGCGATGTTATTGAACGGCGCGTCAATGCTTTTGGCATTTCCGAACCGGTGGTTCAGACAAATTCCGTTGATGGCCAATACAGGATAATAGTTGAGTTAGCAGGAGTCAAAGATGTTAGCCAGGCGATTCAGATGATCGGTGAGACCCCGTTTCTTGAATTTAAAGAACAAAATCCCGCTTATACTGATAATCCTGTTTTAACCGAGGCTCAGCAGGCTGAATTGGATAAATACAACGCTGATGCCAAAAAATTGGCTGACAATATCAACCATCGCGCTTTAGCTGGCGAAGATTTTGCAGCCCTTGCCAGTGAATATTCAGAAGATGACGGGTCAAAAGGAAATGGCGGCAGTTTGGGCTGGGCCAAACAGGGAGTTTTCGTACAGGCATTTGATCAGGCGATTTTTACCAATTTGTCAGTAGGCGCAGTCACTCCGGCTCCTGTTCAAACGGAGTTCGGCTATCATATTATCAAAAAAATAGATGAACGGGCCGCTAATGCCGAAGTGGTTGTCCCAGAAGTCACTGACGCGGACGACCAACAGCTGGCTGATATGGATATTACCGTTTCATCTGGAAGCACTCTTGAAGTATTGTCATCACACATCCTGATCAGAACCAAAAATCCGCAAGATATTGTCCCTTTTGAGGATCAATGGAAAAATACTGAACTCTCAGGCAAGCACCTGAAAAGAGCATCGGTAGAATATGATCAGAATACAGGCGATCCAGAAGTCAGTCTTGAATTCAACACCGACGGAGCAGTTCTTTTCGAAACTATTACAGCAAAAAATGTTGGCAAACCGGTGGCGATTTTTTTGGATGACGCTCCCATTTCAGTACCAAATGTCAATGAAAAAATTACCGGTGGCAAGGCCGTTATTACCGGCAGATTCAATTTGGACGAGGCCAAAGAACTGGTGCAAAGACTTAATGCCGGTGCTTTACCAGTGCCGATCAATTTAATTTCGCAACAAACAGTTGGCCCTACTTTGGGCAGTGTTTCGGTTAATAAAAGTCTTAATGCAGGTTTAATTGGGTTCGTCTTAGTGGCTATTTTTATGGTCATCTATTATCGTTTGCCAGGACTGTTTTCGGTTGTGGCTCTCATTATTTACATCATAGTTGTGCTGATGATTTTTAAAACTATCCCGGTAACACTCACGCTGGCCGGCATTGCAGGCTTTGTTTTGTCAATCGGTATGGCCGTTGACGCCAACGTTCTTATTTTTGAGAGGTTTAAGGAGGAATTAAGAAACGGCCGCAACTACAGTTCTGCCGTTGAAGAAGGCTTCAAGCGCGCGTGGACTTCCGTCCGCGATTCTAATATTTCTTCGCTCATTACTTGCGCTGTTCTTATCTGGTTTGGCACCTCTGTCATAAAAGGGTTTGCCATTACATTATCAATTGGTATTCTAGTTTCCATGTTTTCAGCTGTCATTATTACACGTTCATTATTGAGATTAATCAACACGGGTAAAATTGAGAAAATGAAATTTTTATTAGGCGCCAGGAGAAAAGAGTAATTAATAAATTTTATGTTATTAAATATTATCCATCATCGTAATATTTTTTTCATCATTTCAGGCACGCTTATTATAGCAAGCGTTGCCAGCCTGTTTCTTTGGGGATTAAATCTAAACATTGATTTTACCGGAGGTACTCTTGTTGAGGTCAGTTTTATTAACCAGCGGCCTGCCGCGCTAGATGTGAGTGAATTATTGTCAGGTTTAAATTTTAGCGATGCGCAGATCCAATCAGCGGGCGAGTCCGAACTAATATTGCGCATGAGAAGTTTGTCAGAAGTTGAACATCAGTTGTTGCTTGGCGGTTTACAGGATAAATTTGGCGCAGACAATATTGTCGAGAACCGTTTTGAATCAGTAGGCCCTATTATTGGGCAAGAACTCCGTAGCAAGGCATGGATAGCGATTTTATTGTCGCTTCTATTTATTGTAGCTTATGTTGCTTACTCATTTCGCCATGTGTCTAAACCGGTCGCTTCGTGGAAATATGGCATAGCGGCTGTGATTGCTTTGTTCCATGATATTATTATTGTTACCGGTATTTTTTCCATGATGGGGCATTTTTGGGGAACAGAAATAGGCATTCTTTTTGTCACGGCTCTGCTGACCATTCTTGGCTATTCCATAAATGACACCATCGTGGTTTTTGATCGTATCAGGGAAAATCTAATCTACCGTCCAAAAGACACTTTTCTGGAAACCATCAATCATTCGGTCAATGAGACGATTATCAGGTCAATTAACACGTCTTTTACAGTGCTGCTTGTTCTTGTGGCTCTTTATGTTTTTGGTGGTACTACTGTCAGAGATTTTGTCTTGGCCTTGATTTTTGGTATTATTTTTGGCACTTATTCATCTATTTTTATTGCTTCGCCCATGCTGATTATTTGGCAGAAGTTGAGTAGTAAAAAATATTAAAATTACCGCCAGATATCAAACTCCATCGCTTAGAAAAGGACAAATCAATTTTTACTATATAAAAAAGAGTATATCAGGAGATAAGACTCTTTTTAAATTTTAGTTAACAGTTAAGGATTAGTTGTTGGTAACATAAAAAACAAGGCCATCTTCTTCGGCCTTGACATTTTATATGAAATTATTGTTTATGATAATTTTATTAAAAGTTTTTTGCACATTTTTCCTTCAACATATTTGCCAGCATTGCATATTCCAAGCGGGAACTGGTCGTCATAGCCGTGATAGTCAGAGCCGGCGCTCGTTAAAATATTAAATTTTTTAGCGAGTCTTTTGAGCTTGGCAATTTCTTCGCGCGTGTTGCCTGAAGAATATACTTCGATACCATCAAATTTAAGTTTAAGTAATTGTCGAAGATGTTTTTCGCTATAGCTGAATTCAGATGTTTTTGATTTTGGATGCGCTAGTATTGCTATGCCGCCAGCGTTATGTATCATTTTAATAGTTTGTCGCGCGCCCAGATAATATTTCTT
>PEXX01000015.1 GCA_002778965.1 Candidatus Kuenenbacteria bacterium CG08_land_8_20_14_0_20_37_23
TAAACATTATAAAATAAGTACTCAATGAGATAATTGAGTGAGAAAGGTTAAATATATGGCAGACGAACAAAAAAAGGCAGATGAAAAGAAAAAAGATGTTGCTTTTCAAGGCGAAGAAAAAATAAGCGCTTCGGAAAAAAAAAGCGAAGTGGAAGTCCCTGGAAAATTTAAGGGAGTTGTCCAAGAAATTGAAAAAATGTCAGTGCTTGATCTATCTGAATTGGTGAAAGTGTTGGAAGATAAATTTGGAGTTTCAGCCGCAGCTCCAATGGTTATGGCTCAAATGCCAGGCGTTGCCGGATCTGGCGAAGCTATCGCGGCGGAGGAAAAAAGCGAATTTGATGTTGAGCTGACGAGTGCTGGCGCGAATAAGATCAACATTATCAAGATTGTGCGCGAAGTGACTGAAAAGGGCTTGAAAGAAGCCAAAGACATAGCGGAAGGTGCTCCTATTATTGTAAAGGCTGGAGTCAAGAAAGAAAAAGCTGAGGAAATCAAGAAAAAACTGGAAGAGGCTGGCGCGAAAGTAACATTGAAATAATTCAGCTTGACAAAATTTTTTTCTAAATAGCATATTGATCCTTAAAACCCGCTGCTCAAGCGGGTTTTGTGTTCATTTCTTATTATGCAAATTTATAGGTTGATTTCGTAGATATTTTTATCAGTCAGAAGATAGATTATTTTTTCATCAGGCGCTGGGAAAGCGGATTTTATTTTTTCCAGATTTTTGATCACAAGGTTATTAGCCACTTTGCCTTGTTTGTCAGTGAGAATAATTTGGTTGTTATCCATGTCTATGATGTAAATGTAATCAAGCGTATCATCAGTATAGACAGAAGTATTATCGGAAATCGCTTGGTTGCAGCCAGTGATTTTGAGAATTTCTTGTTTGCCTTTAAAAAATTTGGCAATATTTCCATTTTTAGCGCTAAGCCAAATATTTCCGTCAATGGCAAGCGAAGAATAACCGGACAAATCAATTTTTTCTGCTAGCCATTCTGTAGGGCTTGAGAACCCACCGTCAGTGTAGTTATATTTATAAATTTGATTTTGCCCAGTGTCGAGAAGATACAGTTTTTTAGCATAGACGCCAAGTCCAGCATTGGAAGATATTTCTGATGGAAGATTGAAATTCAAGAGACGGCTTGTATTATTGTCAATATTAAAAAGAATCATTTTATTTTGCGCGTGATTGAAGAGTAGAAGCGAATTTGTTTCAAATGGTATTATTTGATCAATAAAATATGCGACGTCAGCGACTCGCACGGATGTTTTTTCTTTGTGGTTTATTTTATAGATTGTTTTGCCTGACGCATAATAGAGATTATTTTTGGCAAGCAGAATATTAGATGAGGAATTTGAAACCGCGTCAAACGCGACTATAGCCGTCGGATTTTCTATTTCCGTTACGTTGTATATTTTATTGATATGCTCATTGATTGTTTTCGCAAGTTCTTGATGTTGATATATTTGTTCGTTTGTTGATTGAGGCAAAGACGCGAGCATGGTTTGCGCTTCAAGTATTAATTTTTGCGCTTTCGCCTCATCTTTATATATAAGAGCAGCCTCAGAAGTATTAATTTTATCATTAATTTCCTCAATTTTAGATTGAATGTTTACGATTTCCGTTTGTTTCTCTTTTTTTTGGTTTACCACAAACAGACTTGCGGCAAAAAGAATCACAATTAGAATAATGGCAATTTTGAGGCGATGTTGAGACAGGCTGAATTTTTTGTTTTTTATGAGTCCTTCAGGCGCATCTTTTGCGTTTGTAATATTGGCTGATTGAATATCCGCTGTTTTTCTGGAAATAGCCGAAAAAGTCTTTTTATTTTTCAGATTTTTTATAGAACCGATGAACAAAGAAATTATTTTTATGTATGATTGCTTCCCAAAAGAAAGCATGGTGTTCAAGGTAGATTTTTTCTTAGTGAATTTCAAACTATTTTTTTGCTGATTTTGCGCAATAATAGACATAGCGCGCATGTCATCGTTCGTAGCAATTTTTTTTGCTTCAGCAAATTTGACAATTATAGTGTTGAAATCAATTGGTATTTTGTAATCAAGAACAGTATTTTTGAAAAAAGCGCATGCTTGAGTAGGAGCAAGCGTTGTGATAGTTTGTCTGATTTTATCATCGGTGAAATAATCAAAAATAGTTTTTGTAGTGAGCATAATTGCGTCATTATTCTCAAGCCTCCCGGAGACCAAGTGCGAAAGCAATTTTTTGGAAGCGATTTTATTTTTGTCATTCTGCGTGCCGGCCAGATCATGCATTTTCCCATTGCGGAAGAGCCATATTTTTATCTCTCCCAAATTACTCATAACAAGCCGATTGTCTTGAATGGCAACGACAATGATATGAAATTTGTCTTTTATCCATTTTTGTGGTTTGCTAGTGATATCACATATGTTTTCATTAAAGTATTGACACGTTGTTTCAAGCGCGGATTCCGCATTTTTGGTTGGCGAGTGATAATAGTATTCGCTCATTTCTTTTACTGTTTGTTCAAGTAAAGTTGGTACTTTTTTTTCTTTGGAATTTATTTCGGCAACGATAAAAAGCTGGCCAAGATTTGAGTCCTTGGACAGATCTTCAGATGCAATATATGTTGTTGACTTTGACTCGTTTTTTAGATTTTGAGCCGTGAGTTTATCAGCTCGTAATTTGTAAATCATAAAAGGTGTTGTTTAAATGCTATTAATTTGAGTATAACATTTTTAGTCGTTTACAACAATAGGTAATTGTATTATACTGAAAGAAGTAAAGAAAAGTGAATTCATTGAGAATAATATTTTTAAAATTTATTGGATATTTGCCAAAATTAATTTAATTTATATATGTTAGAAAATCTTTTCGGATCCAAAACAAGAGTCAAGCTTCTTAATTTGTTTTTTAATAATACGAATGAATGTTTTTATGTGCGCGGCATTGCGAGAGAGTTGAAAGAAAATATCAATTCCATTAGGCGTGAAATTTTAAATTTGGAAAAAATCGGTATAATCAGTCAAGTGCCTTGGGACAAGATAAACTTGACCAAAGAGGGCATAGAAAAAGATAAAAAAGAAAAAAGAAAGTATTATCAGGTCAACAAATTTTTTACGCTTTATTATGAAATGCGGGATTTGATAATTAAGTCGCGGCTTCTGATTGATGAAAAAACGATTGAAAAATTAAAAAGTATTCCGGGGATTAAATTGTTAGTTTTGACAGGCGTTTTTGTTAGTGATGATCACCAGCGCACAGATATTTTGGTCGTAGGCAATGCAAATAAAGAAAGGATGAAAAGATGCGTAAGTAGCATGGAAAGAATTTTTGAAAGACCATTGCGCTATACGATTTTTACACGAAGAGAATTTAATTTTCGTAATGTTATGACGGATAAATTTTTATTTGAGATTATGGAAGGGAAAAAAATTGTTATTGTTGACAAGATGGCTGTATCAGATTGAGTTTTTTTATTGATAATTTTATTCTAACTTAATTTTTAAATCAAGATGATATATCTTCAAAAGGCGATTGTTTTGGCAGGAGTATGTTCAAGAAGAAAAGCGGAGAGCATGATAAAACTCGGCATGGTAAAAGTCAATGGCGAGATTGGCAAACTTGGCCAAAAGGTTGATATAAAAGAAGATATTATCAAAATTAACGGGAAAAGATTGATAATAATAGGAGATAAGACGTATTATTTGGTTAATAAACCGAAAGGATATATAACAACAGTAAGTGACATGCACGCGGAAAAAAAAGTTGTTGATCTCGTACCGCATAGGCCAAAAGTATGGCCAATCGGCCGCCTTGATAAAGATTCAAGGGGTCTTATTATTTTGACCAATGACGGAGAGCTGACAAATCAATTGACACATCCGCGTTATTTGCACGAGAAAGAATATGAGGTTGAAGTTAATAAAAATATTTCCGATGCTTTTTTGGAAAAAATGGAAAAAGGAGTAATGCTTGATCATGGTTTGGCGCTCGCGGATATTATAAAAAAGACTGCTAAAAAAAAATTTTCTATTATTTTGCACCAAGGTTGGAAAAGGCAGATTAGAAGAATGGCAGAAAAGTGTGGTTATATTGTTACAGACCTAAAGAGAGTGCGGATAGGGAAGATAGAGATTGGAGCGCTAAGGGAAGGGCAATATATAAAATTGAAAATTTTTCCAAAGTGATGTTTTTATTTATAAGTACAGCCGAAGCGCGAAAGATGTTTCTGGCTCTATTTGATAGCCGGGGCCATATTTTAATACGCAAAAATATTCAGTCCAAAAATAAACAATCGGAGAAATTATTATCAGGCATTGATAAAATATTAGCGTTAGAAAGTAAGCGCTTTGGCAATATGAAAAATAAGTGCAGGCTAATTGGTAAAATTGACGGATTGGCAGTTGTTAAGGGGCCTGGCAGTTTTACGGCATTGAGAATTGGAATAGCAACTGCGAACGCGATAGCGTTTGCTCTTGGCATTCCTGTTGTTGGAATACTTAACGGCGAACAGGAAGAAATGATTCAATGTGCGAAGAAAAAATTTAAAAAATGCAAAAAAGGCGAGTATGCAATACCGGAGTATGGAATGGAACCAAACATTGGCAAACAAAAAAAGCGGCCCAAGCGTTTATTTGTTGTGTCAAAGCGAAATAAGCTATTTTAGTTTTTAGCGCGAATAGAATAAATTATATGCGTAAACTACTATTTTTTAGTGGTTTATTTTTTTATATTATATTTAATTTTTTTGTTTGCCTTATTTATTTTATCCACAGCCTCAAGTGTTGCCGATTGGTATAAAGTGGTTTATACTATAATCATAGTGGGGAAAAGTGGTATAAAATGGAATATCAAAAATAGGCTATGGATTCCATCCTATTTTTTAATATTCCATTATTTGTTTAATATTAGCTAAATTCATAAAATCAGAATGTTTTTAGGCGAATATTCTCATACTGTGGATAATAAAAATAGGCTGGCAATACCGGCTAAGTTTAAATTTGATTTAAAACAAGGAGCTGTAATAACAAGGGGCCTTGATAATTGCTTGTTTGTTTTTACAAAAAATGATTGGCACGCGCTTGTAAAAAAAATAGCTAGCCTGCCATTAAGCCATGCGAACGCGAGAAGTTTTTCACGCATGATGCTAATGGGGGCCATGGAAGTAAGAATAGATAAGCTTGGCAGGATACTTGTGCCTGAATATTTAAAAAAATTCGCTGGGTTAAGGAAGAAAGTAATTGTCGGAGGAGTGTTAAACAGAATTGAGATATGGGATGAAGAAAAATGGAATATTTATAAAAAGCAATCTGAAAAAAATGTCGTGAAGATCGCGGAAGGAATGAGCGAATTGGGAATATAATGATTGATAATTAATAAGCGGATTATGCACAACAATACAGTACACAAACCGGTTTTATTTGGTGAAGTAATCAAATATTTAGATCCACAACCGGGAGAGAATTTTATTGATTGCACGTTCGGCGGCGGAGGGCATAGCAAAGAGATTTTGGAAAGAATTCGCGAACAAGGCAAGTTGCTTGGAATAGACGCCAATCCCGAAGTCGAAAAAATAGTCTGTCAAATAAATGAACAAACAAATAACGATAAAAGGAACAAAGAAAGCGGCGGGGAACTTATTTTTGTTAACGATAATTTCAGGAATATAAAAAAAATTTATGAACAGTTTTTTCCTTATCCAGTTAATGGTATTTTATGCGACCTTGGTTTATCTTCGTTTGAATTAGAAAAGGAGGATAGAGGATTCAGTTTTTTGAGAGACGCTCCGCTTGATATGAGATTTGATTTCAAAGCAAATGAATTAACAGCCAAGGAAATTTTGAATAAATTTTCCATTGATAAATTGATAAGTGTTTTTAGGAATTTTGGGGAAATTCCATATCCACTTGCGGCTAAAGTTAGCGAGAGAATTGTTCAACAAAGAAAAAAGAAGCAATTTGCCACAACTTTTGATTTAGTGGACGTTATACTTAATGGATGTTCCATCGCAAGATCAAAAGGAGGCAGAATGAGAAGAATTCATCCGGCAACTCTATTTTTTCAAGCGCTACGCATTGAAGTTAACCGCGAACTTGACGCGCTGATAGAATTTTTGCCGGACGCAATTGAAATTTTAAAACCGAAAGGCAGATTGGCCATTATATCATTTCATTCGCTTGAAGATAGAATTGTTAAACACTATTTTAGGGAAATATCAAAAGGCGATGATGCGACGGCTAAACTTTTGACCAAGAAACCAATTATGGCAGATGTGGATGAGGTGCGCGATAATCCAAGGGCAAGGAGCGCTAAGATGAGAGTTATTGAGAAAAAATAATATGTTAAGTCACAAGAGTAAAGTCATCAAAAAAATTTTAAGAAATAAGCGATTTTGCCGTACGAAAAAAAATAGTTTATTTTGCAATATTTCCGTGATTGTAATGGTTTGCTTTGTGTTGTCTGGCATTGGATATTATTTGTCAATAATCAATAGAAGCGCTACTCAAGGATATGTTATTAATAAATTAGAAAGAGGACTTGATAATTTGAAAAATCATAATCAGCGCCTTGAAGTCATTAGCACTGAACTCCAGGATGTGGCGCGAATATCAGCCGCGGCTAACGATCTGTCAATGATTAAAGGCGAAGGCGCGGAGTATCTCAGTGTTTCCAACAATCAGGAACTTGCTGTAAGATAGGGAACAGTAGAATATTGAATTCAAAAGTTTAGGCAATTGTTGCGCAAGGGCAGTTTAATCTTTTTAACTAAAAGGCTTAAACCATGATTAGATTGCAGAAGAAATTTTCTAATGATAGGGTTGGACTACTTTTGGTAGTTTTTTTTATTATTGCTTTTGTAATAGCCGCCAGATTATTTCAATTGCAGATAATTCGTGGGGATTATTACAGCGTGTTGGCTTCAGGCCAATATAGGCTTGATCGTGAAATTTTGCAGAGCCGTGGCGAGATATATATTTACGACGGCGACAATGGCAATTTATCTCCGTTGGCAATTAACAGAAAATTAAGCCTTGTGTATGCCGTGCCAAGCGAGATTAAAAATCCAGAATACACAGCTGATATTTTAGCTGGCATTTTAGAGCCGAAGGAGGAATTTGGGTATGAGCTTGTCGGAAAAATATTTGATAAAATAAAAAAAGAAAATGATCCATACGAACCTATCTGGCATAGAGCGAACGATGATCAAGCCGCAGCGATTAAAGCGGAAAATTTAATTGGAATTTATTTTAGCCCGGAATGGGAGCGTTACTATCCGCTCAAAGAGGCTGGAGCGCATGTTAGCGGATTTCTTGGACACAGTACATATAAGCGAGAGGGCCAATATGGTATTGAAGGATATTTTGAAGATGAACTGGCCGGTGAAAGCGGAAAGCTGCTTGGAGCCAAGGATGTCAGCGGCATAATGATTACAATTGACGAAGAGGATGTTAAAGACGCCGAAGACGGAGATGATATAATATTGACCATTGATAAAGTAGTGCAAAACAAAGCTTATGAAATTATAGCCGGAGCCACTTATGATTATGAAGCTGAAAATGGCAGTATTATTGTGATTGATCCTATGAGTGGTAAAATAAAAGCCATGGCTAGTTTTCCAAGTTTTGATCCGAATAGTTATGAGAACGCTGGAAGCATAGAATCATTTCGTAATTTATCGGTGAGCGAAACGTATGAGCCGGGATCTATTTTTAAGGTTATAACAATGGCAATAGGCTTAGATGCAGGAGCTGTTGAAGTAGACGATACGTATTTTGATGAAGGATTTGTGAAATTTGGCCAGGACACAATCAGCAACGCCGGTAATAAAAAATTTGGGCAAGTCAATATGACCCAGATTCTGGAAAATTCAATAAATACAGGAGCTATCCACGTGGCGTTACTTGTCGGCAGTGATAAGTTTTCGTCTTATTTGGAGGATTTTGGTTTTGGAGATATTTTCGGCTCGCAATTTTTTGGCGAAGCCGGTGGCGACATTTCCTCATTGCAAAAAAACGGCGAAATATATTTGGCTACCGCGGCGTATGGTCAAGGTATCACAGTAACTCCCCTGCAGGTGGTATCTGCTATGTCAACGATTGTAAATAATGGGAAATTCGTTTATCCAAGATTGGTTGATTATATTAAAAGAATCAATGGCGAAATCCATTATATAAATAGTGATAAGTCTGGCAAGCGCATAATTGACGAAAAAACAGCGAGGCTTGTGAAGGCAATGCTTGTTTCCGTTGTCAAAAATGGGCATGCGAAAAAAGCCCAAGTGCCAGGCTATTATATTGGAGGCAAAACCGGTACTGCTGAAATAGCGGATCGCCTAGCTGGCGGTTATTCTAATGATACTAATCATTCTTTTGTAGGTTTTGGGCCGTTGGAAAATACGCGTTTTGTTATTTTTGTGAAACTTAGCAAGCCGAAAAAAGGAATATACGCTGAATCTACTTCAGTGCCGGCTTTTGCCAAGATGGCCAGTTTTCTGCTACAGTATTATCAGATACCGCCAGAGCAATAAAATTAGTGTTATAAAATCGTTAAAATACGATAATAAATGCCATATGAAAAAAATAATCCAGTCAATATTAAAAATATTGGCGCAAACTATCTTGAAAAAATACAAGCCGGATGTTATCGGCGTTACTGGTAGCGTTGGGAAGACGACGACTAAGTTGGCCATTAAAATGATTTTAGATGGCGACTTTAATGTCAGGGCGAGCGAAGGTAATTACAATACGGAAATCGGTGTGCCCTTGAGCATTATTGGAATCCAGAGCGCTGGCAAGTCAGCGTTTGGATGGTTTGTCATATTAATCAAGGCTTTGGGATTGATTATAAAAAAAAATAGGGAATACCCTGATATTTTAGTGTTGGAGATGGCGGCCGATCATCCGGGCGATATCAAATATTTAGTTGAATTCTGTCATCCGAAAATCGGGATAATTACGGCAGTAGGCCCTACGCATTTGGAATTTTTTGATGACGTGCAGGGCGTTTTACGTGAAAAAGCGAATATGGTAAATTTTTTGGAAAGCGACCAGGCCGCGATTCTTGATTTTGATGATAAAGAGGTGATGTCTCTTGAGAACAAAACTAAAGCACGGGTAATCACCTATGGTCTGAAAGAAGGTGCGCAGATCAGGGCAAGTAATATTTTAGTGGATAAAGTCAATGGTGGCATTTGTTTTCAATTGGAATACGACGGAGCTCATGTGCCTGTGTCTTCGCCAGATGTATTGGGCAAGCCGCAAGTGTACGCCGCGTTGGCTGGGAGCGCGCTCGGAATTTATTACGGAATGAATCTCATAAAAATAGCGGAAAGAATCAAAAAAATAAAGGCTTTGCCAGGCAGACTGCGTTTGTTGCCGGGTATTAAAGGAACACGAATTATTGATGACAGCTACAATTCTTCTCCCATTGCGCTAAATGCGGCGCTTGAAATATTATTGCACATGAATTGCACCGGAGAGAAATGGGCGGTGCTGGGAGACATGCTGGAGCTTGGAAATTATACCGAGCAAGCGCACATGGAGATGGGCGAAACAGTGGCGCGCACTGGCATTGACTACATGGTATGTGTTGGTGAGCGCTCACACGGCGCATTGTCGGCCGCCAAAAATTATGGCATGAATCCGGATCGCATGTTTCATTTTGATAATGCGGCTGAATCGGCGAAATTCGTGCAAGACAGAATACAAACAGGAGATTTGATTTTAGTTAAAGGATCTCGCGATATGCACTGTGAAAATATTGTAAGAGAAATTATGGCAGAGCCGTGGAAAGCAGACGAGTTGTTGGTATGAATTGCGATTCATTGTTATGGTTTTTTTGAATTATTTTAAAACTAGTTTGTATGTCATGCGTTTTCAGGGCAGTAGTTGATTAGCATGTGCGAGGTGCTGTAAAAATTTAGTATCATCTTTGCCGCTATCGTCTAGTGGTTAGGACATCAGGTTCTCATCCTGAAAATCGGGGTTCAATTCCCCGTAGCGGTACCAAAATCAAACTTTCCGAAATTTTTCCGATTTTTTCTTGGGCGGCCGTTCAGGCCGCCCAAGAAATCCCGCAGAGCGGGACTAAAAGTTTGATTTTGGCTAGTTTTGTTTTTGGTTAAAATTTTTGGTTTAGAGCTACAGCCGGAGAGCAAGAGTTTTAGAACAGTAAATGATAATGGTGCGATAAAATTTTGCCAATTCAAAAACTGGAATGAAATCCCAGTTTTTGTTGTTAATAAAATTATTTATGTGAATAGCTTTTTTTTATTTTCTCAATATTTTTTTTAATTTCGTTCAACTTATCTTGTTTGTCAGGTTCATACTCATCCTTAGGCGGGATATTGTGTATCATTTTTACCCGTTGCCGCAATGCGTCCACTTGCGCGTATGGGTTATCTATGTTTTTAGTTCTTGATTTTTCTAATGTCTCATTCAAATAACTATCAACCAAATCCGCCAATTTCTTTTTAGCCATTTGCGCTCTTTCTTTTGCTTCAGCACTCTCCAAAGGAATTGCTTCTTCGTAATTTTTAATTTCATTGATTAAACCATCAAAATTTTTACCCCATTCTTCCATGAGTATAGCTAGCCGGGGCGGATTCATGTAACTGTCAATTTGGTCAAGAAATTTATTAATCAATGGAGTTTTGTTTTTTTTCTGGTTTGTCTCAGCCGAAATTGCATCTGTTTTTATTGCAGCTTCTTTATCTTTTAGAGTTTTATCTACTGACGACAAATCGTCAGGTTTTTTTGCAAACATTCTTTGAAAAAATTTTTTTTCTATAGACATATTTTTTAGTTCATAACAATTCAGCAGTTGCGCTTGCTAAATTATTATGTTAGTTGATAATTGTACGCGATTGTTATTGTTACAAATTTATAAACCTTTTATCCCCTGTGGAATAAAAAACTTGTAAATTTGTAATCTGACTTTATTATATCAAGCCCTAAATAAATTACAAGGATGGGGGATATAATAGAAAAATAAATGGGCGCTCAACAAATTTTTTAGAAAAATTTGAATTGTTGAACGCCCGGTTGTTGTATTAAATTTTTTTTACTTCGCTCGTTTTAATCGGAAGAGCAATAGCGATTAATTTATACCAGGGTCTACCAAATTCATGGTATCCCTGAATAATTTCTACCCGCTGACCAGGCATCAAGCCTGTCGGCAGGGGAAGCTTCAAAAATCGGACTGTTTTTTCCGTCCCGTTCCCGTTATCCAGAACAACTATGGCAGGAAGATCCGCACCACTATTTGTTCCGAATAATGAGATTGTTGGTATTCCATAATATTCAATCCGGACATAAATACCTGAGAACTTATTCGTTTGCACAAACCGATAGGATGATAGGACTATTCCTAAAAAAAGACTAACACCTAATCCTATCACCCCGCAAATCATGCACCCCATCACCAGGAGAAAACCCTTTTCGGGGATAAAAAAAATTCCCAAGATCACCGCGACGATTATCGTAATCATCTTAAGCCCCCTTCATAAAGTTATGATTCACACCGACGGTAGTCCACCAACTCCATTTACGCTGATTGGATGTCAGCTTATGAAATGGAGTGATAGCGTTGCGAAGACGATAAAATTCCTCATGCGAGGCCCGGTTGTTATTTTCATAAACAGCCAGCCAATGACGAACCTTATCCTGCAGAATCATCAGAATGGTTCGTTTGTTGCAACTAGCAGGGTCTATTTTGATGACGGTCTCAAATTTTTCTCGCCGACGGGAGGCGAGTTCTTGCGCAACCCCGTCAGCAATAGTGGCCACTAAAAAAAATAACGTGGCTACCATTGCCATGCCGGCCATCAGATGCAACTGGCAGGCCAAAAACACTAAAGCCACCGCCGCGAAAAATAACGCGGCGAAAAACAAAAAATAAGTTCGGGTTCTCATAATGAGTCCCTCCTATATTTTATCTCCGGCAATGGAGATATATAGGTGTCCAGAAACTACGGCAATGAAGTTTCTTTGGGCTTAACTGCTATATCCCGAGGACAAGTTAGACTAATCCGCCTTTTATTTTTAGATTAGCCAGCAGCAAAGTAGCGGTAAATTTTATAACCACTTTGCTACCGACGATCTATTTATTTTCAAAGAACAATTTTGATGATTTTAGGATAACATATTATTCAGAATTTGTCAAATTTTAAACTTTACGTTATAATTATCCCATAGTTTAACCCAGAATTCTAACCAAAAGATAAACCAGCCAAAATCAGAAAAATTTTTTCCTTTAATTTTAAAAATGGCGGGCGGAATAAAATAAAAATAGTGAGAGAAAATTTTTTTGATTTTGAGCGGTATTAAAAGCCGAATTTTTAGAAATTCTCCTTAAAATAATTCCGAACTTAGTTGTAAAGCCATACCAAAATCAAACTTTCCGAAATTTTTCCTTTTTTGCGGGCGTAGTATAGTGGTAATACGTAAGCTTCCCAAGCTTGAATCGTGGGTTCAATTCCCATCGCCCGCTCCAAAAACGCAAATTATTTTATATTATTTTATTAATTTTACGCTGTTAGCGAGTGATGGCTAATTTTTATGTTCAAAAGTGGACAATATTAAGTTTGAAGCAATGTCGGGAACGAATAGGAATAAAACGACTCAAAGGCGAAGCCGCGGCGCAGAAAGGCGCGATTAATAAGAGCATTTGACTTTTTAATAAAATAGCAAGTAACATAATGGATAATTGGAATTTAACAATTTTGCCGAAGTAGCTCAGTTGGTAGAGCAGACGCTTCGTAAGCGCCAGGTCGAGAGTTCGAATCTCTCCTTCGGCTTTATCTTTGTTAATAACTCATTCGGTTATTAAGCAATTTTATGTTATAATTAAATTACTGGAAAAGTTCTGGTAATTTTATTTTTAATATGCGTAAAAGCAATATTTTATATTTTGTTGTTTTTGCAGCTGTTTTTATATTGTTGCCCGGTTGTATTGTTGAAGTATTGGCCGTTGAGATTGAAGAGCCGCAAATTTACGCGATTCATCTTGATGAATCAACGATCGCCAAGGGATATACTTTTGTTTCGCCAGATGGGGATTTTAAGATAGGTGTCAGAGACGGAGCTATCAACACGCCAGTTACAGTTAGATTTAAAAGAATTCCAGATTCACACATGCTCTCACCTTTGCAAAAAGCTCCTGGCGAGAAGGCTAGTGCCATTTGGGAATTTGATATTCTCGCAGATGACAA